>JAQSWE010000010.1 GCA_029266795.1 Alphaproteobacteria bacterium
TCGATTTCTTTTTTGACGGCGATGACCTGGTCGGGCGGCAGTTTTTCTTCCAGCTTCAGGCACAGCTTGAAGGCGGAGTTGCGGATGCGCTTGTTGTCACCGTTGGTGGCCGCGATGCGGAACCATTTATAGGCGGCAAGGTGGTCTGATTTCAAATCGTAGGTCGTGCCTTTGGACCCTTGGAAATTGTGGATGGCGTAAAAGAACGCGCCCGTCTGGTCGCCCATGCGGGCCGCGCGTTCGAACCAGCCGATCGCAAGGCGGGTGTTGAGCGAGACGCCCATGCCGCTCTGGTACATCGTGGCGATGGCGACCATGCCTTCGGTGTTGCCGAGCATGGCGGCGCGGTGATAGAGGCTGAAGGCTTCCCGCATATCGGTCGTGACGCCATTGCCGAGCTGGTACATGTTGCCGAGCAGCATCATGCCGCGCACATCGCCGTATTCGGCGAGCGGGCGTAGATCGGCAATCGCCTTCATCCAGTCGCCGCGGTCATAGGCGCGCTTGCCGCGGGCATAGGCTTCCTCGCGCAGCTTGTTGGGGTCGACGGGCGGCTTGGTCGCGGCGGGTCCTGTCGGGGTCGCAACCGGCGCCGCTTCTTTCTTCGTCGCGGCATCCTTGGCCGATACGGGCGCTTCCGCCGCAGGCTTCGCGCCGGGCGTCGTGACTTGCGATGACGCGAGCGCGGGCGCGGCGATAAAGGCGAGGATCGAGAAGCTGGTCAGGAAAAACGGGCGCGACATGAAATAAGGCTCCAACAAAGGTGTCTTTTACCAAATTAAGCCTTTTGCGCGACAAATTCAAATCGAGAAGGATGAAATAATGCCGCAGGACAGTTTATGGCCGGTGCAGACCGCGATCTATGGGGTGCTGACGGGCGCAAGCGCGCTGACTGCGCAGCTGGCGGACGGCGCGGACAGCGTGTTCGACCATGTGCCGCAGGGATCGGCTTTTCCCTATATCGTGATGGGCGGCTGCGTCGCGCAACCGTTGGAGACGCAAAGCGGTGGCGGCTGCGATACCGTGATCGACATCCATGCCTATAGCCGCGCGCTGGGCATGAAGGAAGCGAAGGCGCTCATGGCCGCCGTTTCCGACGCGCTGCACAGCCAGCATTTTGCCGCGGCGGGGCAGCGGCTGGTTTTTTGCCGCCTGATCTCGCAGGAGCTGCGGCAGGAGGGGGAGACGCGCCACGGCATTTCCCGTTTCCGCATCATCACCGAACCCGTTTAAGGAGAAAGACAATGCCAAGCCAGAATGGCCGCGACCTGTTGCTGAAAATCGGCGACGGGGGCGCGCCTGAATCCTTTGCCGCGCTGGGCGCGGCGCGCACCACATCCATGAGCATCAACAACCGCCCCGCCGATGCCACCACCATGGATGCGGGCGGAATTCAAAAATTAATCGCCGCCGCCGGTGTGCAAGATATGCAGGTGCGGCTGGACGGGCTGTTCAAGGATGCCGCGGCGGAAGAATTGTTGCGCGCGGCGGCGTTCAACCGCACGGCCAACAATTACGAACTGTGTTTTCCGAATGGCGGCAAATATGCGGCTTGCTTCGTCATCAGCGAATATGCGCGGGGCGGCAGTTATGACGGGCTGGAAAGTTTCTCGGTGACGCTGCTGCGCAGCGGGGCCGGCACATATACAGGTGGCGCATGAAGGATAGCATGACCCTGCCCGGCATCCATTGCAGCTACGCCCTGCCCGTCACGCTGGCGCTGGTCGCGGCGCTGGAGGAAAAGACGACGGTATTAAAAGCCGCCGAGCAATTGGTAGCGCGGGACATGAAGCTGGCCGACATATTGGAGCATTTGCGCGCCTGTTACACGCTGGCAGGATGCGAGACGCCGCGCGAACAGCTGGACACATACTTACTGACACAATCCCCTGCCCTGCTGCTGGCAGAAATCCTCTGCGCGGTGCTGGCACCCGCATCTGCTATGGGAGCGCTTACATCGGGGGAGGAGAGAGGCGCATAGATGTCACATCTCTGCGCCGGTTTTTCATGGGCGTGCTCGGCTGGACGCCGGACACATTGAAACACGCGGTATTGCCCGATCTTTGCGATGCCTATCTGGGCCATGCGCACTGGCACGGCATCGCGCCGAAGCCGACACCCACCAAGGAATTCATGGCCGCGATGCTGCGGCAATTTCCCGACAGGAAAGGAACATAGGATATGAGCGAGTTACAGGACATCATCACGCAGGAACTGGCGAAGCTGCTGCGGCAGGAAATGGCCGCGGGGATTGCGACCGCCTTCGCGGGACGCAATGCGCAGAACGCCGCCACCAATATCGTGATTCACAACAATACCAGCGCGCAAATCGGCGTATCGGAAACGGGTGCCTTCGACCAGAAGACGCTGGAAATCACCATCGATCAAATGGTCGCCAATTCGCTGGTGCGCGGGCGTGAAACGGGGGGCGTGCTGCGCTCCCTCTTCGGCCTGGTGCCGACGCTGATCGGGCGATAGGAGGATCACAACATGCCGATATGGCCGGAAACACTGCCGCAATCGCCGCTATCCGACGGGATGATCGAAACCCCCGCCGATGTATTGGTGCGCACGAACATGGATACAGGACCTGCGAAGTTTCGCCCGCGCACCAGCGCCGGCGTTGGCAGGCTTGCCCTTTCCTACATCATGAGCCGCGCGGAGGTGGAGACCTTGAGCGATTTTTTCAACGATGATTTGCTGTGGGGCGCATTGAGTTTTTCCTTCCCGCATCCGCGTCTGGAAGAACCGGTCGACTGCCGCTTTAAACAGCCGCCGCGTTACGCGCCCATCAACGGCGAATTTTTCCGCGTGTCGATGGAGCTGGAGGTGATGCCATGAGCCGCAATACCGGCCTTGCCGCGCGCACGGCGCTGAATGCATCGGGCACGGGCGAAGTGTTCCTGATATTACTGACGCTATCGCATCCGCACCTGCCGGAGCCGATCCGTGTGACGAGCGATGCGGTTGTAACGATAAGCCGGGAACAGGTGTTCTCGCCCTTTCCCTTCGACCTGACTTTGCCGGATGATGCAGAGGGCGCGTCGCCCGAAGCGCGGCTCTCGATCGACAATGTGGACCGGCGCGTGGTGCTGGCCATCCGGTCGCTGCAATCGGCAGCCTATGTGCTGATCGAAATCGTGCGCGCGGATGAACCCGATGTTATCGAAGCAAAGTTCGAAGATTTCCGCCTGACGAACGTATCTTACGATTCGCAAGTTGTGGCGGGAAACCTCACGATCGAGGACTTCATTTCGGAGCCATTTCCGGCCGCAATATTCTCGCCGGGACTATTTCCGGGCCTCTTCTAAACCACTGTTAAGATTGGGGTATTTTGGGTCGTTTACGTTACTTTTATTTTTCTTATGGTAAAATTTGTAAAGCTGGCATACGATAATAGAAATCATGTAAAACATTCGGGCGACCGACAGTTTACGTACCGAACAACGGCAGGTGTGAGGGGTATTATATAATGACAAAGCAGTCCCAGTTTTTCGCGAATGCTTCGGGCAACGGTTTCGGTTCAGGCGACTTCCTGACCAGCTCGCTCGAATTGGCGTTTGCGGATACGCGCAAAGGTTTTGACGCTCCCACCCAGCAACTGGTCGCCAAGATGACCGATTACGTTGCCGCGAACCCGGACACCACGAATTCCGAACGCTTCAACAAATACGTTGAAAAGATCACCCCGGCTGCAAAAGCAACCACCGCGCCGCGCGCGACTGCCAAGCCCGGATCGAGCATGTAATTTAAAAGTTTCTTCCCGAAAAAGAACCCGCCCTTACCCGGCGGGTTTTTTCTTGTCCGAAATTCAAAGGATCATCTTTCATGCCCGTCCCGATCTGGGCGGGGCGATATATCGGCCTGCCTTTCACGGAGCACGGGCGCGACCGCGGCGGCATCGACTGCTGGGGGCTCGTGCGTCTCGCGCTGCTGGAGCAGTTCAGTATATCGCTGCCGTCGCTTGCCCATGAATACCGACGCACCAGCGATGCCACGCGCATATCGGACCTTGTGACGCGCGAGATCCCGCGATGGGAGCGCATCGATGCGGGGCTGGAGCGCTGCGGCGATGTGATCGTGCTGCGGCTGCAGGGGCGTCCCATGCATGTGGGCCTCGTGCTGGGCGACGGGCAGATGCTGCATGTGGAACATGGTATCGATTCCGCGATCGAGAAATACCGCGGCCAAAAATGGCAGGACCGCATTTACGGCTTTTACCGCCACATACATCAGAGTTAAAAAATGACAGACATCAACGTGACACTCGCGCCGCATCCCTTTGCGGCGGAGCGGATTACTGCGCAGTTTCCGGCGGGCGCGACAGTTGCCGATATCGCCGCCGGCATGAGTGGCGGCTTGCGCGGCGCATTCCTGCATGCATGGCTGGACGGACATTATATCCCACGCGAAAACTGGCCGCATTTGCGCCCGAAGGCTGGCACGGTGCTGACGATCCGCGCCGTGCCGATGGGCGGCGGCGGGTCGAAGAACCCGCTGCGCACCATCCTGTCGCTCGCGCTGACCGCCGTGATGCCGCAACTGGGCGCGGGGCTGCTGGGCGCCTTCGGCGCAGCGGCGGGGAGCATCACGGGCAAGCTGCTAACGACAGGTTTAAGTCTTGTCGGCAAGCTGGCGCTGAACGCGCTGGCCCCGCCCGGCCGCCCGCGTTTGTCATCGCAGAAGGAAAGCCCGACGCTGTTTATTCAGGGCGCGCAGAACCGCGCACAACCCTTTGGCCGCGTGCCGCGCGTGCTGGGCCGTCACCGTTTCGTGCCGCCCTTCGGCGCGCTGCCCTATACCGAAACCGTCGGGTCCGATCAATACTTGCGCCTGCTATTCGTCTGGGGCTATGGCCCGCTGAAAATTACCGACCTGAAAATCGGCGAGACGCCGCTGTCGTCTTTCGAGGGTGTGGAGATCGAAACACGTGAAGGATACCCCGATGACGCACCGCTGACACTGTACAGCAACAGCGTGTTGCAAAACGACCTTGGCGCGGCGGCAACGCAGGCGACCGGTTATATCACCCGCACCACCGAAGCCGATGCCGATGAAATCGGCGTCGATATTACCCTGCCGCGCGGACTGGTGAAGTTCGGTGGGGGCGGCGGGCGGTTGCCGGCATCGGTGCGGATCGAGGTGCAATATGCGCTGGCCGGCACGAACAGTTGGAGCGCAGGGTCCGAGGATTTCACCGGCCATGCCGCGCGGGAATTGGCGTTAGGCGTAAAACCTGCCCCCTATCGCACCAAGGATGGCAGCAGCGTCGCGATGCGCGTCGACCGCGTGGTGCTGGATGCGGCGAGCGCAGCTTTGTCGATCATACGCGGCACGGTGTTCCGCATCGGCGTGGATGACGGGGAAGCGGAAGTTCCCGCGATCCCCGCGAATAAAATTCCGCTGGCACGAATCGCGCGGCGGTCGGACGGCAGCGATATTATTGCTCCGGAAGATATCACGGACGAACGCGACCCGACCATCTTCGGTGTCAATTTTGAAACGGAAAACGACTTTGCTGTGACGGCGGATGCGGAGGCCAACAAGCTGAACATCGCCGCAGGCGGGCTGCAATTCCCCGGTATCGAAATTACCGGTAAGCAGACATCGGCCTTGCGGGAAACCGTCACCTTCAAAGTCCCTAAGGGACAATATGATGTGCGTGTGCGCCGCATGACGGCGGATGCTGATGACAGCAACCGCATTTTCGATGAAACAGTGTGGACGGCGCTGCGTACCATCCGCTACGCCTATCCGGTGCGGATGCCGAACCTTGCGATGACCGCGCTTCGCATCAAGGCGACGGGGCAGCTGAACGGGCTGATCGACCGCTTCAACGGCGTGGTGTCGTCGATCCTGCCCGATTGGGACGGGGAAAACTGGGTGGTGCAGGAAACCGCCAATCCGGCCGCGCTGTTCCGCCATGTCTTGCAAGGCAGCGCCAACGCGCGGCCCTTAAGCGATTCACGCCTTGACCTGCCGCGATTGCAGGAATGGCACGAGGCCTGTGCCGCTGCGGGTCGCAGCTTCAACATGGTGGTCGATTACGATATTTCGGTGCGGGAGATGCTGCACAGCATCGCGGCCACGGGCCGCGCAAGCCCGACTTTGCTGGACGGCAAATGGGGCGTGGTGGAGGACCGCGCGCAGAGCGTACCTATCCAACACTTCACGCCGCGCAACAGTTACGGGTTCGAGGGGCGCAAGGAATTCGACGATCTGCCGAGCGGATTGCGCGTGCGGTTCATCAACCGCGCCAAGGGCTGGCTGCAGGACGAGCGGCTGGTTTATGACGACGGTTATGACGAGACGAATACGCAAGCGTATGAGTCGCTGGAACTGCCGGGCGTGACCGACGCGCAGCAGGCCTGGCGCGACGGGCGGTATCATATCGCAACCGCGCGCCTGCGGCCTGAAACCTACAGCTTTTCCTGCGATATCGAGCATATCGTCTGCACGCGCGGCGACCTGATCCGCTTTTCGCATGACGTGCCGCTGTTCGGCCTGATGACGGGGCGCGTGAAATCGGTGTTAACCGATGGCGCAAACACGATCGGCGTTGTACTGGATGCCATCGTTTCGATGGAAAGCGGCAAGACCTATGCCATCCGGTTCAGGAGGGCGGACGGGGCGACGATGGTGACGACCGTGCAGACGGTGGCGGGGAACACCAAAGAACTTCTTTTTGTATCCCCTGTCGCCGATAGGCCAGCAGCAGATGACCTCGCCATGTTCGGCGAGGCGGGACTGGAAAGCGTGGAGCTGGTCGTCAAGGCGATCGTGCCGCAGCGCGACCTGTCGGCGCGCATCACTTGTGTCGATGCCGCGCCGGGCGTTCATGCGGCGGATACGGGCAGCATTCCGGCCTTCAACAGCCATGTGACCGTACCAGCCGAATTGCAGCGCCCGCCCGTGCCGGTCCTGAACGAAATACAATCGGGGGAGGAAGCGTTGATCCGCAATACCGACGGGTCGCTGCAAACGCGCATCCTGATCACGCTGCAGGCACCGCCGCGATCCGGCCTGACGCCGCAGGTGCTGATCCGCGCGCGGGATGAAACAGGTTTCCGCCCTGCCGAAATCGCGGCACAGGCGGGCGGACGCATTTCCGTGACAGATGTGGCGGAGGGCGAAACCTATGACCTGCAAATCCGCTATGCCACCACGGCTGGCTATGTGTCGGAAGCGCTGCTGATATCCGGCCACCGTGTAGAAGGAACGACTGCGCTGCCGTCGGATGTCATGGAGTTCAGCATCAATGTGCTGGGCGATACGGCGCATCTGTCATGGGACGCGGTAAGCGATCTTGACCTTGGCGGCTATAACTTACGCTTTTCCCCGCAGGCGGGTGCGAACTGGAGCGGCGCGGTCGATATTATCGCCAGCATCCCGCGCGATGCGACAGCGGCGACCGTGCCGGCGGCGGCGGGGACGTATCTGCTGAAAGCGGTCGATGTGGGCGGGCGCATGAGCGCGCATGCGGCGGTTGCGGCGACCGGTGTGAGCGGCGCAGGGCAGAACGCGATATTCACCGTCACGGAAAACCCGGATTTTGCGGGTGTCAAAACGAATGCCGCCACCAGCGCTGGCGCGCTGCAATTGTCGGGGCGCGACAGCATCGACGACTGGGCGGATTTTGATACCGTAGAGAACATCGATATCGGCGAGCAAGGCCTGTGCGACACCGGCATGTATGAATTCGCCGGTACGGTCGACCTTGGCGCTGTTTATACCTCCCGCCTGACGGCCCGCATGGCGGTTGCCGGTATCGACCTGAATGCGGGTGTGGACAGCTGGGGCAATTTTGATGACATCGAAACCATGGACGACGACATCGACCCGTCGCAATGGTCGCTACAATTGCAGCTGCGCCATACGCCCGACAATCCGGATGTCTCGCCCGTCTGGTCGGACTGGATACCCTTCGTCGTCGGCGACTATACGGCGCGGGGGTTTGAATTCCGTGTGCTGCTGGACGCGGCGGCGGCGAATATCACGCCGTCGATATCGCAGCTGAGCGTCGATATCGACATGCCCGACCGCATTTACAGCGGACGCAGTGTGACGGCGGAGGCGGCGGGCTTGACCGTTGCCTTCGCGCGTGCCTTCCGCGATACGCCCGCCATCACCGTGACGCCGCGCGATATGGGCACGGGCGAATATTACACGATCACCGCACAAAGCCCGGGCGGCTTCACCATCCGCTTCTTCAGCGCGGGGGGCGCAGGCATCGCGCGCAGCTTCGATTACCTCGCGCGCGGCTACGGCGAACAAACCTGACAACCACATTCACGAAAAGGAAACCACATGTCACAGGCAAGCCCGACCATCGGCGCCAATAAGACCGGCCTCACCTATCGGCAGGAAGACAATGACGGCAAGAAAGCCCTGCTGTCGCACCACAAGGGATCGACCGCCCCCGATTATGCGGAGGCGGGTGCCATCTGGCTCGATGATTCAGCGACGCCCTGGCTTTTGAAACTGCATGACGGCGCGGACTGGATTGCGCTCGGCAGCATCAATGCGTCATCCAACGCGTTCCAGCCTTACCATGGCACTGCCGCGCTGAAATACCTCAATTATGCGGCGGATACGGGCGCGGCGAATGCCTATGCCGTGGCCCCCGTGCCAGCGATTTCTGCCTATGCGGCGGGGCAGGTCGTGGTTTTGAAGCCCGCGAATGCCGCGACGGGGGCGAGCACGATCAACGTGAACGCGCTCGGCACAAAAGCGATCAAGATGCAGGACGGCAGCGATACGCCAGCCAATGCGATGGTAGCGGGCGGTGTGTTCGTACTTGTCTATGATGGCACGAATTTTATCCTGACCAACCCTGCCATCACCGGCAATTACCTGCTGGCGCGGGGAACGGCGGTGGCATCCGCCGCAACAACCGATATCGGTGCGGCGAACAGCGATTATGTCGAGATCAGCGGCACGACGACCATCACCAGCCTCGGCACATCGACGGGGCGCAACCATGTCTGGGTGAAATTCCAATCCGTGCTGACGCTGACGCATAACGCAACCTCGCTGATTTTACCAAGCGGGGCGAATATCACGACGGATACAGGCGATGTGGCGGAATTCGTGCGCGTATCGGGCGGCAACTGGCAATGCCTTGCCTATCACCCTGCATCGGGCAAGCCAGTCGCGGCGCTGGCACGTTTGGATATGCCCGTCGGCGCGGTCGTCCAGTCGGTGGCGGCGAGTTATACCGCCAATGCCGACCTGTCGACCACCATCCCGAGCGACGATACCATCCCGCAAAACACCGAAGGATCGGAAATCGTGACGGTTTCGATTACGCCCACATCCGCATCCAGCACGATCGAGGTCGAGTTCCGTGCGATTGGGGCGGCGGCTGGCACTGTCAGCATCATTGCCGCCCTGTTCAAGGATTCCGGCGCCAGCGCGCTGGCGGCGAGCGCGGGTGTCGCGGGCAGCATCAGCCTGCCGGGGCCGATCGGGCTGATCTATCAGGAAAGCGCGGGTTCAACATCGGCCCGCACCTACAAAATCCGCGTCGGCGCGAATAGCGGCAGCTGCCGCCTGAACGGCACGACATCGTCGCGGCTCTATGGCGGGGCATCCGCCGCAACGCTGGTCGTGCGCGAAATCAAGGGATAAGGAAGCTTTACATCATGATCGACAATACGGCCGTCGCCCTGCTGACGCTGTCGCTGACCCTGCTCGTCCATCTGGTGACGACGGTGTGGTGGGCGGCCAGCATCACGCGGCGCATCGAATTCATCGAAAAATGGATTTCATCCAACGAACATACGGCAGAAAGGCTGGTGGCGCTTGAACAACGCATCACATCGCTGGCGGAAGGCATCAACCGCATCGAGCTTTACATGCGGGAGCGTAACTGACATGAACACGCCCCTGTTCCTGCCGCGCGGCATCCGCAACAACAACCCCGGCAATATCCGCCTGTCCAGCGCGAAATGGCGCGGGCAGCGGAAGCTGCAGACCGACACGGCCTTCGTCGAATTTGAATCGCCGCTGCTGGGTCTGCGCGCGCTGATGATTTTGCTGCTGACCTATCACCGCAAATACGACCTCGACACCGTGCAGAGCATCATCAACCGCTACGCCCCGCCGCACGAGAATACGACTGACCATTACGCCGAGAATGTCGCAAGGCAGCTGGGTGTCACGCGGCAACAGGTGCTGGACCTGACAAAACCGGCAACGCTGGCAGGGCTCGCCCGCGCCATCGTCAACCACGAAAACGGGAAAGGCGACTGGTACGCCCCCGAATTATATGCGCAGGCCGCAAGCCTTGCGCTGGGAAAGGAATAACATCATGCAAAAAATCATTACCTTCATCACCGACCGCATCAAGGAGAGATCGACATGGCTCGGCCTCATCTCCTGCGCGACCGCGCTGGGGCTTGTGCTGTCGCCAGAGCAGCAGGAAGCGATTATCGCAGCCGGCATGGCGGCGGCGGGCATTATCGGCGCCTTCACGCGGGATAAGGCATCATGAGCGCGCTGTGGCTGGTTTTACTGGGGTCCGGAGCACTGGGTCTCGCCTGTTTCATCGCCTATCACGCGGGCAGATCGGATCAGAAGGTAAAGGAGTTGGAGCATGACAAGACAAGCGTCGAGAAAGCGGCTGGCATCCGCGACCGCCTGCGCCGCGATGCTGGCTATGCTGAGCGCCTGCGCGCCCGCTTCACGCGGTGATTTTTGTGAAATCTATAAACCGGTCTATACGGCGTCATCCGACACCGAGGAAACAAAGGCCATGACGGACAACAACAACGCCGTCTGGCTGGAGCTGTGCAGCCCCTAACGCTTACGCCGCAAAACGAGCATGGTGTTCCATCACCTTCAGCAGGACCGATTCCAGCTGCTTGTGGTTGCCGCGGGCGGCGGCGTCGCGGGCAGTTTTGCCCTGCTTGTCTTCGGTCAGCGTCTGGATGCCGGCGGCGATCAGCAGGCCCGCCATCTTCATGTCGCCGCGCAGTGCAGTGATGTGAAGAAGCGTCTGGCCGTTGAGCGCGTCGGCGACATTCACGTTCGCGCCTTTTTCGAGCAGGTATTTCGCAACATCGAAATGCCCGCGCGTGACGGCGAACCAGAGCGCGGTGTAGCCGAAGGGGTGAACGGGTGCGTCTTTCACCGCGCCCATCGCGACGAGGAATTGCACCATGTCGAGCTTGCCGAAGAAAGCAGCCTCGTGCAGGGGGCGACGGCCTTCGTCGTCGGGGGCATCGATCTCGCCGCCCTTGTCCATGATGACTTCTGCGGAGAGGACATCGCCTTCGCGCGCGAGTTCGTGCATGAAGCTCTTGCCGACGACCGGCAGGGGCTGTTCAGCCGTATCGCGGTTGATATGCGCTGTAAAGTTCGTGGTACCCAAGTTGAAGTTATACGCGAGCAAGTCGGTATTCATTGCGGGTGCAGTCATAAGTGTACTCACTTTCGTTAAACGGGAACAAAGTGGCGGCACTAGATCTTGTGGATAAGTTTACTATAGCGTACTAGATGATGGGAAAACGCAAAATCTTTGCTGCAAGTTCCGGAACTTAACACCATTCAGGCACGTGCTGAAAAACGCCGGAAAAAAACTGAATCCTTTCCATGCACTTCGCGCCTTTCCTTCAATTAAAATGACATCACCTGTTAATAAACTTTTTTTACACCTCATTTTCCAGAGCGTGAAAATATTTGAGCGGGTCAACTAAAAAGCCCGCGGGTTTGACAATCCGTGCAGTCTTGATAGGCTTTCTGTCGAGCTTCAAGCGACAGCAGGAGACGACGATGGCAGATGCAATCCCCTCCCCCTTTGTTGACGAAAAGACCGGCGCGATCCGCCAGTTCCAGACGCTGCCCGAAAAGATAAAAGGCGAGTACCTGCCGGATGCCGGGCATATCGGCATTCTGGGCGTCAAGCTGGCGATGCTCGCGCCGATGATCGGCGGCATGGTGGTGGCGGCACCGGTCGCGCTGGGTTTCTGGGCGCTGTCGCGGTTGGGCGTCACCAAGGCCGTCGACATGGTGCATGAAAAGCTGCTGCTGAAACACAAAAGCGGCGATTTCCAGGAATTCGATTTCACGAACCCGAAAGACCGCAACGCGTTTCAGGTGAAATTCGGCGCGGAGCATCCGACATTTGTGGACGAATACCTGCATCTGGCGAAGGCCGCGAACCTGCAACAGGTGCCGAAGGTCTTCGTGATCGAGCAGTTCTTTAAGAAAGAAGGCCGCGCGACGCTGGGCGGGCTTGTCTCCGATTATATGGCCGGCACGACGACGCGTCCCTCCGGCAAAGACCCCGTCATCATGCTGGGCAAAGGCGCGCTGAAGGAGCTGGATGCAGGCGAGCTGCGCGCGGTGGTGGCGCATGAAATGACCCATGTGGCGCTCGACCACCCCAAGAACGGCGTGAAATGGCTGGCGCGGATGCCGCTGAACGGCATTATCAATGCCAGCCTGATCGTTGCGGCCATCGCAGGACCGCTGCCGCTGCTGCCCGTGATTGGCGTTGTCATCGCGAGCAATGTTGTGGGACGCGCGCTGAAATCGATCAAATCGCGCCATCAGGAAGAAATGTGCGACCGCGGCGCGGCATTAATGACCGGCGGCACGGGTGATTTGACAACCGCACTCACCAAGATCAAGACCGCGATGGTCAAGATGAAGCGCATCGAGACGGAATACCAATACCGGTCACAAGGGCTGGAGCCGCCGAAGCCCGCCGAAACATCCTGGCTGAACCGCTTCATCAACGCATCCCACCCGTCGAATGAACGGCGCGATACGCTGCTCAAGGACTTCGAAAAAGAAAACCCGCAATATGCCGCGCAGAAGCGCGGATTCTTCGCGACGCAGTTCAACAAGGCGGCGGCGCGCCTTGCGCCCCCCGCACAAAAACTGGTGTCGTCTTTCGTGCAACGCTTTGCGAGCAACAGCCTCGCCGCCTGACGGCGCTGGTTGACAGCGGCAAGCAGACGTGGCGACAATACCCTGTTGCGGCCATCTTGGCCGCGACCGACCCATTCTAGCGGGGACCCGCCTCCATGACATTCGCGCACAAGACGTTCCTGTGGTTCATGCTGGCCATCCTGCTGCTGATGGCGGATGTCATTCTGGTGTATCGCAGCTTCACGCAGTTCGATTCACAGAAGAACCTTGTTACCCATACCTACGAAGTCATCAATACGCTGGAGGAGGTCGTATCGTCGCTGAAAGACGTGCAATCGGCCCAGCGCGGCTATGTCATTACGGGGCAGCTGGATTATCTGACGCCTTACAGCGTCGCGGTGCCGCGCATCCCCGAAAGCCTGCACAAACTGGAAGTTCTCGTCGCGGATAACAAAACGCAGGAAAAAAACCTCGCCCTGCTGCGGCAGGAAGCCGAAAAACGGATGCAGATAGCGGCCGACATCATCGCGGCTTACGAGCAAAAGGGGCAGGAGGCAGCTTTCGCCCTTGTCCGCAGCGGCGCAGGCAAGAAAGAAATGGACCAGATCCGCGGGCTGGTGGCCGAGATGATCAGCATCGAGCAGCGGCTACTGGCGCTGCGGCAGGACAAGGTGGATGCGGCAGCGGAGGTGACATTGAGCCTTGGCAGCATGGGCGTTATTCTCTGCGTTGTCATTCTGGGCGCGGTTTTCATCATGATCCACCGCCTTGCCCTGCGCCGCGAGCGCGCGGAGAAACAGGCACAAGCCGCGCTGGTCGAAATTCGCACCGTGTCGGAGCAGGACGCGCTCATCAGCCATATGACCGATTACCTGCAAAGCTGCCGCAAGGTATTGGAAGCCTATGAAGTCGTCGCGAAATCGCTGCCGCAGATTTTGCCCGGAACATCGGGCGGCATCGCGCTGTACAACAATTCGCGCAATATCCTTGAAACCGCGATCAGCTGGGGCGATGCGGAGGGCGCGCGGGAGTCATTCACGCCGGAGCGTTGCTGGTCGCTGCGGCGCGGGCAGCTTCATCACGTGCATCCGGGCGGCGGGGAGCCGTCTTGCGCCCACCTGCCCGATACGGCAGCCAACACGCTGTGCTTCCCCATGCAAGCGCAGGGCGACATCGTGGGTTGTTTCTACCTGATGTCGGAAAAACCGGACACGATCAATGCGCATATTGAAAAAGCCGTTCGCCGGTCAGGGGAACAGATCGCCCTTGCACTGTCGAACCTGAAACTGCAGGAACGTCTACGCGACCAGTCGATCCGCGATCCGCTGACCAAACTGTTCAACCGCCGCTATCTGGAAGAGACCATGGACCGCGAGCTGGACCGCGCGCGGCGGAAAGAGCTGCAGCTCGGCGTCATGGTGCTGGATATCGACCATTTCAAGAAATACAACGACACGCGCGGGCATGACGCGGGCGACGCGCTGCTGGCGCAATTCGCGAAACTGCTGATGGATGGCATCCGTCAGGAAGACATCGCCTGCCGCTACGGCGGCGAAGAATTCGTCATCATCATGCCGGGCGCGAATGCCGAAATCACCCGCGACCGCGCCCAGCGCATCTGCGATGCCACGCGCCGCATGAAGATCACCATCGGTTCGGAAATTTTCGGCGGCGTGACTGTATCCATCGGCGTGTCCTGCTACCCTGTCCACGGCTTGCGCACCGAAGACCTGATCACCATAGCCGACCAGGCCCTCTACACCGCCAAGCACAGCGGCCGCGACCAGGTGCGCGTGGCGGAAGCGCTCATTTCAGAAGGTTGATTGTCAGCACATCCCGCGCGGGAAGGACAGCGCCTGCCGCATGGCCTTCTCCCGCCGTTCGATGGCGGCGGCGGTTTCGGCGATGTCGGTGAGGCCGGCCTTCTCCGCATGTTCACGGAAAGTGAGTCCGCCTTTTTTGACGAAGACGCTCGCATCGGCGCGGAACAGCAGCGTGAGCGAGACTTCATCCTTCATGCCGAGCGCGATATAGAGCGGATATTCGCCGGCCGCGTTTTTGATATTGGGATCGCAGCCGAGATTCAGGAACTCTTCCACGGCGTCATGCTGCCCCATCTTGATCGCACGCGTCAGATAGGTCTCGCCGCCGATTCCCGGCTGGTCGAGGCAGTCGCCGAGTCCAAGGCTGTTGAAGCTGTGGCGGGGGGACATGACATGTTCCTTTAATGCTGCCCCATCATGGCACGGTATGAATCCAAAAGGAATATCGGCATATTATGTAATTGAATTGCTTTATTTATGCCAAATTTAGTCTATTGACTCGAGTGGCTTATTCTGGGAATCTCCGCCCGTACCCCGATTTAACATTATTTGTCCAAGGAGCATTCCACAATGGATTTAGGTCTTCCCCCCATCGATCCCGAAAAAGCATTCAACGCTTTCGAAAACATCCGCAAGGCATTCCAGGAAGCCGCTTCCGCCGACACCGGCGCTGCACAGCCCCTGTTCCAGTCGCTGAGCGACAAGTTCAACAAAATGGTCGATGACGTCATGGAAATGGGCGCACTCGATCCCAACATCAGCCCCTCCAAGATCATGTTCAAAATGATGCCCGTGATCATGGACGTGCAGCGCACCGCGTCGCAAATCCAGCGCCTGGCGCAGACGGATGAGCGCGTGGCCGACACGATGGCAACCCTTGCCGGTACCATCAAAAACGAAATCACCGGCATCCTGCCCGCAGGCGGCCTGGGCGGTTTCAACCTGCCCGGCCTCGGCGGTCTCGGCGGCGGCAACTCGACCCCCGCTTCGGAAGACAAGCCGAACATCAACCCGAAAAAACCGAAGAAGCCCGGCAACGGCGGCAGCTTCGACCTCTAATCGGGTCTGAATAGATCAAAAAACCCCTCCGGAAGCGATTTCGGAGGGGTTTTTCTTTGCGCCACCCCCTCCGAATCCCTTATATTTACATATATGGAAGTACCCAAGTCATTAGAGTTGCTGCTGCTGGAAGCGGCGCGCCAGAACGACAGCCGTGAAGTGCGCGTGCTGCTGGGCCTCGGCGCACATCCGAACCTGACCGAAGCCGATGGCACATCCGCGCTGCATTACGCCGCCAAGTCCGGCAATGCCGATCTGCTCGACGCGCTGCTGGAACATCCCCGCATCATCGTGGATGCCCGCGACGATCAGGGGATAACCCCGCTGATGGAAGCGTCGCGCAACGGGAAAAATGCCGCCATTGAAAAACTGGCGTCGCGTGGCGCGCAGATCGAGGCCGTCGATGACAGTTTCCGCACGCCCCTGATGCTGGCCGCCTTTGCCGGCAAGGGCGACGCCGTGCGCGCCCTGCTGAAACGCGGCGCGCAGCCGAATGTAAAATCGGCCAAGGGCGGCTATACCGCGCTGCATTACGCAGTGGTGCGCAGCAACTACACAGCCGTCGTCGCGCTGGTGGAGGGCGGGGCGGATGGCACGATTCCGAACGACGTGAACCTGACACCGCTGGAACTGGCGCAGACGCGAAACCAGGCCGATGCGGAAACACACAACATGACCCAGTTTTTATCTGCGGCCGGCGTGCAGAAATTCCTGAAGGAAGGCAGCCACCGCAAACTGGCCGCACCGCAAACCGCGCATTTCAAAAAGAAACCGCCGCAGCCTTAAAACAATTCACCCCGCGAATGTATGTCGCGGGGTGAAATTGACCGTTTTAAAATGATTTCAGTGGCTGGTTGGTTTGCCGTCACCTTCATGCAGGTGCTTGTGCAGCAGGCGCAGGGACGGGCGCTTGAGGAGATCTTTTTCGGCCATGTTCGCAAGGCGCAGGGCGGATTTGACGCAGGCCTCGTGCTCGACAAAAAACTTGATTCGCTGTTCGTCGGGATGCGGCTGCTGCAGTTCCCAGGCGAGTTCGCGGGTTTCGTAAGTATCCATGTCTGCGGTGGTATCAAGGCGCGCCATCGTCATTCTCTCCTTCTAGCTTGCTGAAACTGTGTCATGCGTCATTAACGCGAGAAAGCGGCTTCGCGTTGCATTCGCATGATTTTTCCGGTGGTTTGCTGTCAAAATGTGAAGCACTTTTTATCCAAAAATATAATTCAATCATAGGTTTGCAGGGAAAACGCCGCTAATGATGAGTCTCTCGCCTGCTGATAATTCGAGTCTAGGCCGAATATATGAAAAGATTGTTAACACTGGGGTATTCCTGCCCGCGTCAGGCAATTTCGGCGCTGAAAACAAGGGTTATCTTGAACATACGTTCTCACTTTAACCCCAAGGAATGTTTGCTTTTTACCGCTCCGCTGCTCTATAAAAACGACGACCGCCACGGGAAATACTGTTTGCTTCCGGGCGCCGATTTTTTTCAAAAGGGATTACCGATTTATGGGACGCAAGCTGGAATTTTGCCGAGATAAAGCCCTCCACACCGCAATGGAAAGTTTTTGGGCGCATGGCTATGAATCAACCTCGATGCGCGACCTCGCGCAGCGCCTCGGCCTTCATCTGGGTTCGGTCTATAACGCGCTTGGCGACAAGGAAAAAGTTTTCGAGGCGGCATTGCGCCTCAATTTCCAGGAACACATGCAGCCCCGCCTGAAGGCGCTGGCGGAAGATCCGAACCCGCTGCAGGCACTCGACCGCCACCTGACGCATATCGTCGAAGAATGCAGCAAGCCCGAAGCGGGCCCCGGCTGTTTCATCGTCAACTCGCTGCTGGAAATTACGCATATCAACGACAACATCACCGCACTGCTGAACGATTACATGACGCAGTGGCAGGAATCCTACGCGGCCTGCATCGAGAACGCGAAGCGCCTGGGCCAGGTGCCGCCATCGACCGATGCGCAGAAATATTCGCATATGCTGCTGGCATCGGCATTGTCGATGCGCGCCTTTGCGAAATTGCAGATCCCCATGCAGTCGATTGACGATGTGCGCGCCTGCACGCTGAAGGCGCTGGCGTCGAACACCGACACGCTCAAGGCGACGGCGGCTTAAGTTTTCTTTTTTGTGCTGACTGCTTCAGGTTGCGCAAGGCTTCTTGCGCGATGTCGGCTTGGCGCGATTCAACGTAACGTTCCTGCGCCAGCTTGCGCGCGTCATTGGGCATCGCGTCCCATGTTGCGCCGGCGGACAAGATCAATTCGACAACCGTGCGGCGCGTGGCCATATCGTCAATATCCGCGGCAGCCGACAAGGCATGGCGCGGCGGTTGCATATGCGCAGTTGAATCGGGGTTTGCGCCCTGCGCGATCATGAATTTCAGCAGATCGATATCCGCCTGCCCAGCAGCCTGCACGAACAGCGCGCCCGACATGAATTGCGGGTCTGCGCCCAGTTCTGCGAGCGGCTTCACGAATTCAAGCTTGCCCATCACGGGCAGGATGGAGACGGCGATACGCTGCGCGTCATCGGGCTTTTGTTCGGCGAGATAACGGAACAGCCCCGTTGCGCCCGCCTGCATCGACAATACCACCAGCGACATATGCGCCATTTTCGGCGTCACGGCGTCGATGGTCGCGTAATAGGCCGAGAGTTCGTCGCGCTTCACATCGGATTGGTCGAATATGTCTTTCAGCAGCAGCGCGACCATGGGTCGGTCATCGTCCTTTGCAGCGGCGTAAATGGCGTCCTGCAGCTCCCTGTTTTGCGGCGTCATGCTGCACCCGGTAACAAAGGTTTGCGGCGGGCAAAGCCGGCGATGCGCAGTTGCGCGATATCACGCATGATGCGGTCGGGATCCAGTTGTTCGCGGTAGCGTGCGGGAACGGCATCCAGCAGTTTCTGCGCCTGTTCCGGCTGCGCGGACCAGAGCGCCGGTGCAAAGGCGAGCGGCAGTTGCCTGCGGTGGCCCAGTAGAGATACGGCGGATTGCCCGAAACGGTCTTCGACAAGCATATCCGCGACACCAAGGCGCGACGTGCGGGCGATATAATCCAGCACTTGGGGCGCTTGTCCGGCACGGATCGCCAGCATCAGGCCTGTCATGCCGTCGGCTGAAACTTTATCGGCTAATTTTTGCGGGGTGAAGCCACCGGCGAAATGCGCCGCAAAGAGATTTTTTTCGGCATCCAGATTGACGGCGACCTGTTGCAGCAGGCCATCGGCATCATAGGCGCGTCCGATGGACAAAAGGCTGACGATATCTTCACCCGGTTTCAGCAGGCAGCGCTCGATATATCCCGCGTCTCCCTGCTTGAGGGCGTAGATGCCAGCCTTGATGCGTTCCTCGGCACTCATACCGGCGGCAACAAGGCGTTCCAGCAATTTATAGGCGCTATCCCTGTCTTCTTCGAAGAAAGCCCATAATTTATCAAACCCCACGCCTTCCGCGCTGCAGCCCAGATCAAGCAGCAGGTTTGCCATCTGCAGGTCGTCGGTGCGATGAATAGCCCAGGATAGAAATGAAATCCCGCCGCCGGCCTGCGTCATATCCGCGCCGTTTTGTACCAGCGCCTCGACTTGGCTGTAAGACAGCATATCGACGGCAATCGCGAGCGCGGCATTTTTTTCAGGTAGGCTGGCAGCCTGCATTTTGGCGCGCCATGTTTCAAAGCGGGGGTCGGTCATCGCGGGGTCACGGCTTGGGCGCAGGCGGCGGGGCAACCTTGCCGCGCGCGGCCAGATGGTCTTCGATGATCTTCGCGCACATGCCCTGCCCGTTTTCACGCGCCCAGCGCAGCGCAAGGCCGCCATCGTTCGGGATTTTCGCGCCGCGTTTCAGCAGGAATTCCAGCACGCGCGTATGGCCGTAAGCGGCGGCCACATTGACCATCGCGCCGTTGCGGGCGTGGATATCGCCGCCCGCATCGACCAGAACTTCGGCCACGTTTTTCTGCCCGTAGCGGCAGGCGGTATAGAGCGCGTCATTGTCGTTGATGGTGACGATCGCGCCTGCGCGGATCAGCTGGCGCGCGACATGTTCGTTGCCGGTCTGCGCTGCCACTTTCAGCGGCTCGCCATAGCGGGCGTTGACATCGGCACCGCCGTCGATCAGCAATTCCATCATGCGCGTGTTGCGCAAACCGGCGGCGATAATGATCGCCTTTTCCTGCTGCGCGTGAAGGTTGGCACCCTGCTGCATCAGGTATTTGGCGACGTCGCGCTGGCCGTTGGCGACCGCGATGTGCAGCGCCACGCCCT
>JAQSWE010000198.1 GCA_029266795.1 Alphaproteobacteria bacterium
GCCGCGCGCATCGGGCGGGGGGGCGACGATGCCGCCATAGGTCTCGTCGGTTTTTTCAGCCGAGGGGGTCTTTGTGTTGTCGGGGATCAGGCCGGTATAGCCTTGCGCATAGACTTGTGCGGACAGGGCGATACCCAGCGCAGCTGCGGCCAGCAGGGTCAGGCGGAATTTGTTCGGGAATTTTTGCACGGGGGCCAACACTCCAAATGAATCGGCACGGCTTTCCAACGGGAAAACGCGCCTTTGCACCATTGCCTATTATATCATATCTTGTTCCAAACATAACTCAATCCGGCTCCACTAGACATAAACAATTGAAAGCATTGATAAAATGACAAGCGACCTGCTGCATCTGACCGTGCCGGAAATCCTCTCGCTCTATGAAAAGAAAAAACTGTCGCCGGTCGAGGTCACACAAAGCTGCCTCAAGCAAATCCTGAAATATAACCCTGTCCTCAACGCACTCTGCCAGATGGATGAAAGCATCGCCCTGCATCAGGCGAAAACTTCCGAAAAACGCTGGATGAAGGGCGCGCAGAAAGGGATGTTCGACGGCATCCCCGTGACCGTGAAGGACAGCTTCAACGTGAAGGGCTGGCCGAGCCGTCAGGGATCATTGACGACGACCAATCTGCCGCAGCGCGACGACAGCCCCGCCGTGACGCTGCTCCGCGATGCCGGCGGCATCGTGATGGGTAAAACAACAATGCCGGAATTCGGCGTGAAGGGCGTGACGGATAGTCCGCTCACCGGCGTCACGCGCAACCCGTGGAACCCGCGCAAGACCTGCGGCGGATCATCGGGCGGTGCGGCGGTGGCGGCGGCGACGGGCATGGGTTTTTTCAACCTGGGATCTGATGCCGGCGGATCGATCCGCATTCCGGCTAGCTTCACCGGCGTGTTCGGATTTAAACCCAGCCCGGGTTTGATCCCCGCCTATCCGCCCGGACTGTTTTCGACGCTGTGGTCGGCGGGGCCGCTGACGCGCAGTGCAACCGATGCCGCCGTCGCGCTGGACGCGCTCTGCCGCAACGATGCGCGCGACTGGCATGCGCTGCCGCTGCCGGCACAGAATTTTGTGAAGACCATGAATGCACCGCTGCCGAAATTGCGCATTGCAGTGGCATCTTCCATCAACGGTATCGCAGCCACGCCGGAAGTGCGCGAGGTGTTCGCGCAGAAAATCGCCGTCTTAAAAAAATTCGGCATCGTCGAGGAAGTGAAGCTCGATGTGCCCGGGCTGATCGAGGTGTTCAACACGCATTGGATGGCGGTTGCCAGTTACACCGTCGCCGAATTCCCGTCGAAACAGCGCAAATTGCTCGACCCGCGTTTCCAGCA
Source organism: Alphaproteobacteria bacterium (assembly GCA_029266795.1). GTDB lineage: Bacteria > Pseudomonadota > Alphaproteobacteria > Micavibrionales > UBA2020 > JAPWJZ01. The sequence continues at coordinate 1,342 of JAQSWE010000198.1, forward strand.
CTGGGCGAAGCGCGGCGACGGACTGACGCTGAAGGAATATCTGCAGGCCGAACGCGACCGCATGGATATCGGCGCGTATTTCAAGGAATTGCTGACGTCATACGATTTGCTGGTGACGCCCGCAACGCCCATGGCGGCGTTTGATACGGGCATCAATATGCCGAATGACGCCAAGGGCAAACCGTGGGAAGACTGGACGCCCTTCACCTATCCCGCCAACCTCGCGAAATTGCCGTCGGCGTCGCTGCCGATGGGCCTCACCAAATCCGGCCTGCCCGCAGGCATGATGGTGACGGCAGGATATCTGCGCGACGCGCTGCTGCTGCAGGCCTGCAAGAAGATTGAAGAAGAATTGGCGTTTACGCCGTGGCTCGCGACGCAAAAGGTGGCCGCATGATCCGCGTTTGCGTCGCTGGCGCAACGGGCTGGACGGGCAGTGCGGTGGCGCAGGCGGTTATGCAGTCAAAGGATATGCAACTGGTCGCCGCCATCGCACGAAAATCCGCCGGTGAAAAACTGGCGGGCAGCGATGTGACGATTGTGGCAACGCTCGACGAAGCACTCGCCGCGAAACCCGATGTGCTGGTCGATTATACCCGCGCGGATTCGGTAAAGGCGCGGGTGCTGGCGGCACTTTCACAAAAAATCCATGTCGTCATCGGCGCGTCGGGATTGTCGGCGGATGATTATGCCGATATCGAGAAGTGCGCGCTGGAAAGCGGCGTTGGCGTGATCGCCGCGGGAAATTTCTCCGTCACCGCCGCGCTCGCCAAACGCTGCGCCCTGCTGGCGGCGGAACATGTGCCGTCATGGGAAATCGTCGACTACGCGGATTCGCAAAAAATAGACGCCCCCAGCGGCACGACGCGCGAATTGGCGGAATCTCTCGCCAAGGTCGCGGCGAACAAACTGGATATTCCCGTCTCTGATACAGTCGGTCACCGCGACGCGCGCGGCGCGACCATCGGCAGCACGCAGGTGCATTCGCTGCGCCTGCCGGGATTCAATCTCTCATTCGAAACAATCTTCGGCCTACCGGGCGAACGCCTCTCCATCCGCCACGACGCGGGCGGCGACGCCGATCCATACGTCTTCGGCACGCTGCTCGCCATCCGCCGCGTGGTGAAAGTGAACGGCCTCGTGCGCGGGATGGACAAGCTGCTGTTCGGATAAAAAAAGAGGGGCAGTTGCCTGCCCCTCTTTCTTCAAAACACTTATCGCTTATTTCGTGCTTTCGATCGCCTTGCGCAGTTTTGTGACGATCTGCTCGATATGGCTTTCTTTCACGATCAGCGGCGGGCTCATGGCGATGACGTTGCCGGTGAAGCGGCAGACGACGTCGTGTTCCCAATACATCTTGTCGAAGATTTCCCAGGCGCGGCTCATTTCTTCGGGCGGCTTGCGCGTGGTGCCGGGATCGATCTCGACCGCGCCCATCAACCCGATGTTGCGGATGTCGATCACGTTCTGCGTGCCTTTCAGGCTGTGCAGCGCGTCTTCCCAGACCTTTGCCATCTTGACCGAATTTTCAAACAGGCCTTCTTCCTTATAAACTTCCTGCGTCGCAAGCGCAGCCGCGCAGGCGAGCGGGTGGCCGGAATAGGTGTAGCCGTGCAGGAACTCGACGCCGAACTCGCCGCCCTGCATGAACGCATCGTAAATGTTCTTGCGGCAGAAGGTCGCGCCCATCGGCACGGTGCCGCTGTTGATGCCTTTTGCGGAGGTGATCATGTCGGGCAGCACGTTGAAGGCTTCCGACGCGGTCGCCTTGCCGAGGCGGCCCCAGCCGGTGATGACTTCGTCGAAAATCAGCAATACGTCGTATTTGTCGCAGATGGCGCGCAGACGCTCGAGGTATCCCTTCGGCGGCACCAGCACGCCGGTCGAACCCGCGACGGGCTCCACGATCACGGCCGCGACGTTGTCGGCGTCATGCAGCTGGATAACGGCTTCAAGGTTGTTGGCGAATTCGATGCCGCGGTTTTCGGGCAGGCCTTTTGAAAAGGCATTCGAATTGATGTCATGCGTATGGCAGATCCAGTCCACATTCGGCATCATCGCGCCCGCAAACACCTTGCGGTTGGCGGGAATGCCGCCCAGCGTGGTGCCGCAGATGTTGACGCCGTGATAGGCGCGCTCGCGGGCGATGATTTTGGTCTTGGACGCCTTGCCGCGCATGCGCCAATAGGCCATGGCAATTTTGACGGCGGTATCGACCGATTCAGAACCCGAGTTCGAGAAGAACACATGGTCGATATCGCCCGGCATTTCAGCGACGAGGCGCGATGCTGCCTGAAAGGCGATCGGGTGCGCGAAGGCGAAGTTGGGCGCGTAATCCAGCTCGCCCGCCTGCTTGCGGATGGCCTCGACGATTTTCGGATGGCCGTGGCCGGCATTCACGCACCACAGACCGGCGGAGGCGTCGATCAGCTCGCGCCCGTCATCGGAATAGTAATACATGCCTTTCGCGCCGGTCAGCATGCGCGGCTTTTTCTTGAAGGCGCGCTGGGGCGTATAGGGCATGAAATGGGCTTCAAGGTCGTTCGGTTTCAGGCCGGCGGCGGGTGCGGGCTTCACAGCGGAGGTCATGGTTTACATATCCTTGTCTTTAGACTCGTTTGCATTCGATTTCTGCCCAGAGCATACTCGCCCCCACGAGACAAAGGCAACCCCAGCGGGTAACTGTTATGGCAAATATGAACGGCAGCGGAAACCACCACGATGACGGGGAAAACGACCCGAAAATCGCCCGTTTCCCCACGCCCGCCGAACGCGCCGAGATCGAGCGCATGAAAAAGGGCATGGAAGAAGCCCGCCGCAAGGCCGACCAGCCGGCATCGGAGCCGATCCTCAATATCCCGCCCGCGACCAAATACCTCTCCGGCCTGCTGATCGTCATCCATGTCATCATGGAGTTCCTGCCGCTGGAGTTGAAGGAAAAGGCGCTGCAATTCGGCGCCTTCCTGCCCCAGATCTATTTCACCGATATGCCGCTGGCGGATGCCGACAAGGCCTCCGCCGTCATCGGCCCGTTTGCCCATATGCTGCTGCATGGTGGCTGGCTGCATCTGGCCATGAACGTTTTCACCCTGATGGCCTTCGGCGCGGGGCTGGAGAAAGAAATCGGCAGGAAAAAGTTTTTGCTGATTTTCGTGCTGACGGGTCTCGCGGGCGCGTTTACGCATCTGGCCTATATCGCCTGGTTCCACCCGAATGATTTGTCGCCGCTCGTTGGCGCATCGGGCGGCATCAGCGGCCTCTTCGGCGGCGTGCTGATGATGGCGCATGGGCGCGGGCTGATGGGCAACGGTTATTCGAAACTGCTGCCCTTTATCGGCATCTGGATTTTGATCTCGCTGTTCTTCGGCATCTTCGGCATGCCCGGCACGGGCGCGGCGATTGCCTGGACGACGCATATCGGCGGGTTTATCGCGGGACTGCTGCTCTATCGCCCGATCGCAAAGATGAACATCTGATAAGATTGTGCCGTTGCCGATGCGCGGCCACCAGATTTTGTGGCACGATTCTATTCATGCTTTTCTTCGCAATAAAATTCTGCCGATAGACTCTTGAGCGCGGCTGCCAACCGCTATAAATTCGCGCTCGGAGTTTAGGGGAGTTTTTTCACATGCGACAGATGCCAACCAATCCCGCCACCATCGCGGTGCTGGAACAATTGCAGGAACAGATGCGCGATGTCTGCCATCCGCATCAATACGACGAATTCTACCGCGTGACGACGGAGCGCGGCTTCACCAAGATCACCATTCCGAAAACGAAGACCGCCGCGTAA
>JAQSWE010000199.1 GCA_029266795.1 Alphaproteobacteria bacterium
CAAAATCTTTTGGAAAAGATGTATTCGATCTTCTTCTGAAGCGGGGCGCCGATGTGCATCAGGTGTCTGACGACAAAACCACGCTTGTCATGATGGCGGCAGCGCACGATAACGATTATGCCTTGCGGGCATTGCTGGAGCGGAAAGCGGCAATCGATTGTATCAGCGCCCACGGCCATTCCGCGCTGACAGTCGCCGCGCGCAACAATTCCGCCAAAGCTGTTCGGATACTGCTGCAAGCGGGGGCAGATGTGACGCATGTGACAGATGAGGGATTGAATGCCAGCCAGGAGGCCACTAAGGCAGGCTTCCCCGAACTTGCAAAAGTGCTCGAAGCGGCCGAGAAGAAATATGTCGAGAATATGATGAAAAGCGGCACCGGCCACGAAACCGCCGCGCCCAAGACCGCAAAGTTCAAGAAACGCGCCGACGGGCAGAAGCCGAAATAATCATTATATCTTCATCGGCTTCAGTGGTTCGACAATCCGCGCGAAGGCCGATTTTTTCTCTGGTCGCGTCAGGCTGACGCTTGTTTGCGCTTTTTTGCCGCCGATGTCGCGGTCGCCAGCTTTGTCCATCAGTGCCTTTTTCGCGTCTTTCCAGTGGTCGGTGTTCACGTCTACTTTATGCTCCAGCCCGCCCAGCTTGATCGTGCCGGTTTCCAGCACGTTGTTGAGGATGCGCGCCGCGATGTAAAATTCCTGCGACTTCGCCGGCGACGACATGGCGATTTCCTGCAGGCTCAGCAGTTTCGCCTCGATCACGTCAGGTAGCACCGCGCCGTATTCATCGGTCGTATAGCCGTGCTTGCCCTGCATCTTTGAAAATTTGCTCTCCGCCCTGCCGCCCGCGCCGAAAGTGGAGGCATGTCGCTCCGCGACCTTCGCGATTTCCTTGGGCGAGAGGGAAATGAAATCAATGTTCTTGGGGTTGATCGCGATGGCATCGAGCGACATCGCGGTCATGTGGTCGAAATCCATCGTCATCAGCATTTCCTGACCGCGCTTGTCGGCCAGCGCCAGCAGGTCGCTTTTCTGGAACACGCCGTCCTTCAGCCCGCGGATCATGGCAAAACTGTCGGCTGCGTTTTCCTTGTACTGCCCCGTGCCGCCGCCGATGCCTTGGGCATCCTTCACGACAAAGTGGCCCAGTTCATGCTGGAAGCAGAAATAGGCGCTTTTGAAATCGTCGCCGGGGAATGACTGTTTTTCGCCCTCGCGCTTGACGGGGATCAGCATCAGGTCATGCCCGTTCATCGCTGTCGCAAGCGCCGTGGAGCTTTCGGCGTTCTTGAGGATGTGATTGTACTGCGCGTTGGTCAGCTTCGCTTTCTGCGCGAATTCCTCCAGCTTCTCGGCGAAATCTGGAGCGGAGGTGTCTATGAAGGTCAGGTTCGCTGTCTGTTTGGGGAAATCACGCCGCGCATCGGCAACGGCCTGTTCGAAATCGAACTGCTTTGCGTCTTGCTTCAGGAACTGGCTAACCTGCTGATCCGGCATACTTCCCTGTTACGGTTTCATAACATTATAACCACAACCCGCTAAAAACCCCTTAAACAGGATTATATTATTGATTTAATTTAGAAATATGAGCGTTTGACATAAAGGTCCATCGGGCCTAATCTCCCTTCACACACAAATTTTATCGTTACGGAGATCTCTATGTTCAAGCCCAAGAAGGCCAGCGGACTGTCGCAAGTTTTTTCATCGGCCATGATGAGCGCAGGTTTGCTGCTCTCGGCGCAGCCGTCGCGCGCGCAGGAATCCCCGCAGCCGCCGGCCGATCCGGTGCCGAGTGCGCAGCCGAATTGGGGGCTGGATGAGGGCGTGACGCGCCATGCCGAAGCGGGCGGGCTCAATGACCGCATCGACAACTACTTCGCGCACAAACCGACCATTTACGTGTCGAAGGAAAATTTCTGGATCGCGCCCGCTGCCCGTTACGACGTGAAGCTGCTGCCGCTCGACCAGACCGGCGTCCTGAATGTGACGCGCGAATATGTTGAAATGAAGCCGCTGAAAAAAGAATGGTATGGCCGCGCGACGGGGGTTGAATACGGCGTACAGTTCAATATCGGCGCGGCCTCGAAGAGCGGTAATGAATGGACCTATCGCGGCGGCTTCAACCTCGGCTATTACGAGAACCCGATTGAGCGCGAGAATGGCCGCTATACCCGCGACACCACCGGCAACAGCCGCGCGGGCGCATTTGTCGAAGGCGTCAAGAACGTGCATCTGGGATCGCTGCCCGCATCGCTGATTGTCAGCACCTCCGCAGGCCGCGTTTCAGGCCCCGAAATCGGCCGCGGCAGCGATGCGCGCGTCTATAGCGAAGTGAACTTTCCCAATCTGTTCAACAGCCGCAGCGCGGGCGAATACTCGCTCGGCAAATTCTCGGGCGTCGTGCGCGGCTATGCCGGCACGCAGACCAGCGGTGTCGAAGCAGGCATTTACTACAACGACCTGAAAGACGACGGCAAGGGCATCAACCTGAGCGTCGGCCCCGAAATCCGCCATGACACTGAACGCGGCACGTCTTTCCGCTTCCGCTTCAAATTCTCGCCGAAGAAATTCTGGTAAGGGTTACGCGCGGACAAGCTCCGGACGCGGCGCGAGGTCTTCGGGCTGCTTGATATCCCATGCAAGGCCGAGGCGTTCAAACACGCGCAGCACCCACCAGCCGGGATCGGCCTCGCCGTCATACAGCCCGATGCGGGCGGAGCCGGGGAAGGCGTGATGGTTGTTGTGCCAGCTTTCACCGAAAGTGATCAGCCCCGCGAATTTCACGTTATATCCCTGAACGCCCGCCGTCGTGACGCGCCAGCTTTGATGGCCTTCGCGGTGCGCGTAATGGCCGATCAGCCAATGGCCTGTCATGCAGGCCGCCACGCGCGCGCAGACGCCCCAGAATACATAGGGCCAGCCGCCCAGTATGTAGAACAGGATTGCCCAGGGCAGGTTTTGCCATTTGGCCCAGCGGTCGATGAAGCGGTAAAACCTGTCACTCTCCAAATGCGGCTCGTACACAAAGACGGGCGGAGAGGCGAGACGGATATCGCAGACCAGCTGCCAGAAACCGTCCTGCCAGAAATTTTTGCGATGCGCGAAATAATCGTGGCAATCGGGCTGGCGCTGCGCCCAGTCGCGCATGTCATGCGTGTAGACCAGGGTGCGCGGGCCCCCGAGGCCGACAAGCGTGCCCAGATAAACCATCGCCCGTTCCAGCCATTTCGGGCAGTTGAAGCTGTTGTGGATCAACCGCCGGTGCATGCCGAGCGAATGGCCGAAGCATAGCACGCCCGCCGTCGTCACGAGAAACAACGCGACCGCATCCCATGACGCGCAGAAAAATCCTGCGATGGTGCCTGCATACATGATGCCGAGGAAAACCGTCTTGGACGGCGACCAGATGACCTCGCCTGCAACCGCATCTCCGGTGTCGTGCTGGAAACGGGGCTCGTCGTGCGTTTGTCCGTGGTGATGGCGGCCGAGCATGATGAATACCTGTATATGATTAGCTATATAGCTAAATATATCATATGCAGATATGCCGAGTCAAACGCGGTCATGTTGTTATTTATTTCGCTTGTAAAACAGCCAGATCCGCCAGCACTTCCTCGCTGTGGCGGGCGGGATCGACATCGTCATACGTCTTACGGATGATTCCCTTCGGGTCGATCAGAAAGGTGTTGCGGGCGGAAACCACCGTGAGGCCGAGGTTCAGGGTGGAGCCGTAAAGCTCGCTTACCTTTTTATCCGTGTCGGCCAGCAGCATAAAGCTCAGGCCTTCTTTTGCGCAGAATTCCTTGTGGCTCTCGGGGCTGTCCGTGCTGACGCCCAGAATGACGGCGTTCTTCGCGGTATATTTTGCTTCATCTTCCTGAAAATTATGCGCCTGCAGCGAACAGCCGCTGGTGAAATCCTTCGGGTAGAAATAAAGGACAATCCATTTGTCCTTGAAGTCGGCAAAGCTTATGGCTTTTCCGTGCTGGTTCTGCAGGCTGAATGCGGGCGCGGCTGTGCCGGCCTTGGGCATGTCTGCCGCGAGCGCGTTCAGCGAAAATAGCGCGCAGAAAAGGAGCGCGGTCAGCAGCGAAAGTTTTTTCATGTTTTTACGGGCGCAGAGCGCCGCCTTTGTATTTCTTGGTTGCGGGGGGCAGGGTCGGGCCTTTGGGCGGCGGGCCGTCCTTGGCCGCGACGATATCGGGAATGCGTCCGGGCGCAGTGTCGCCGAGCCATTCACCCAATGCCTCGCGCAGGGCGTCGTAACCGTAGGCGGGAGATTCTTCATGCTTCTTGGTGAAGCCGCCGCCGATATCCCAATCTTCCGACAGCTTGTCGAAACGTGTGACGCTGATATCGTCATCCGCCATATAGGATACAGGCTCGATCACGATCTTGATCATGGGATGGATGTCTGTTGGCGACGATACTTCCTTACCCCAATCCTTGTCGTAGCGGACGGTGACGGTCAGGGTCGGGCCATCATGCAGATGTTCGTCCAGCGCATCGACGGCCTCGTCGATATTGCCGTCGGAAAAAGCGACCTTTACATGGAATTTTTTGCCGTCTTTTTCGGGCAGGGATTCCAGCACCGATAAAATGGGGTGGAGGTGGCCTTCGTATCTTTCGCGCATGCCGTCTTTGGCTTCGCTGCATTTCTGCAGTAGCTCGGCGCGCATGGCGTCTTTCTGTTCTTTCAGCGCGGCCTGTTCGCTGGCGCGGGTTTCGTTTTCTTCCACCTTTTTCGCGGCGGCATCGAGGAAGTCCTTGAAGACATCCTTGGGCGGCTTGTTGTCTTCGGGCAAAGGCGTTTCAGCCATGAAAACTCCGGTGATTGTCAGCGGCGTGGGTGATAAGCTAGCCTATTGCTATTCGCAAGCGATGTAAACCGGGCATGAAGGGCAGTGGCATGAAGGGGATTGGCGGCAAGATTGCGGGCTTCCTGTTCGTGGCTGTATTTTCAGCGGCGGCGGCATGGCTCAGTTATGGCCTTGTCAAAATGCTGGTGAATGTCGATCGCGCGCAAAACTGGCAGCAGGTCGAGGGCCAGCTGGTATCGCAGGAAATCGTCACCAGCGAAGGCATGGGCGACGATCCCGATACACATAAGTTAAAAGCGCTTTA
>JAQSWE010000200.1 GCA_029266795.1 Alphaproteobacteria bacterium
CGTCGAAATCGCGCCGGTTGCGGGAAAAATCCACGTCATCGTCAGCGGCATGAAGCCCCTCATCTGGGCCTTCGGCGGCGAGACGTCCCTCATTAGCGGCGTGTCGGTTTTTGGCGATGTCCTGCCGGGGAAGAATAAAGTTCTGGCGGGCACGACGGGCATTGATTCCGGCAAGGTTCATTTCGCCGGCACTTTCCACTGCCTGAAAGGCAATCACAGTAGCCCGCAGGACGACGATGACGGCGCGTTGGAGGCGTCGCTCGTGAAAATTTTCGGCCGCGCGCCGGAGATTGCGGCGGGCGACCAGGAGCTGCGGCGGGCGCGCGTCACCCGACTGTCTGTTTCATTCACGCCTTGGCCCGACTGCAGCGCGATGAAGGTCTTCGATCCACCCATTCCCGCCGGCTTCGATCCCGATGTCTGGTTTCAGGCCGCGATATCGAGTGACGACCGCACCTTCCAGCCCTTTGGCGAGGAAAAAATCGTCTCGCCCATGCCCGTCGAAATGTATGCGGTGCTGCCCGGCTGGGTAGGCATTGCGCAGCTGGTGCATGACGGAACGATCGTTCGCGAAAAGACCCGCAAATGGCAGGTAAGCATGTGCAACCGAGTCAATAAGGTAGGACCGATGATGGCGCGCCCGATCCAGAGCGGGGGGATATATAAAATCGTAAAGAACATTCCCTACTTCCCCGCGATGGAAACAAGCGGACCGCATTACGTGCTGGCGAAGGGGATAAACCTTCCCAAAGGAAATCCCACCTCCTGCGTCACGCGCGATGTTTCCAACAAAGTGCTACGCAACGGAGAGGATTGCCGGGGCCGCGATACTTTTCGCCGTTAAAGGTAAGCGCGGGACCTTGAGGATCAGCGTCAGTAAAACCGCATTTTTTATTCAATCGCGGCGCAGCCGCTGTTTCAGTTTTTCGGCGACATGCGGCGTCACGTGAGACGAAAGGCTCTTACCGCCCAGCTTGGCAAGTTCGCGGGCGATGCTGGAGGAGACGAAGTTGAGGTTCGCGTCAGATGCCACGAAGAACAGCGGCTGGAACTGTGGATATTCTTTGCGGCCCGCCATGGCGATTGGGTATTCGTTGTCGAAATCGGTGCCGGGGCGCAAGCCGCGGATATAAAACGGTGCGTTATGCGCCTCCATGAATGCCGCCGTCAGGCCTGAATGTTTTTCGACCGTGATGTCGCAGGTGATGCCTTCCTTGGCAAGGGCAGGTTTGATCAGCGTGTCTATTTCATGACGCAGCATCTCGACGCGTTCGTCATCGGTGAAGACCGGATTTTTGCCTTCGTTGACGGCGACGAGTATGATCAGCCGTGGCACCACGCGTCCCGCCTGCAGGATAATGTCGAGATGCCCGAGCGTGACGGGATCGAACGTACCGGCGTATACGCCACCCTTTGGTTTCGTGTCATCCATGATGCGTCCTTATGCGTTTCCCGAGATGCGTTAACCCTAACCTACTCGCGCAGGCCCTGTCAAATCCGCCAGAACCGTATGTCCTACCGCCCAAAAATTCCCAGCGTCGCTGCGAGATTTGTGTAGTCGTCGGTCCAAGGCCTGACGCCTTTGGTGTCGGGCGCAAGCCAGCCTTTTTCGAGCAGTGCAGCGGCATCCGTGGATTTGTCGAGGATGACAAGCCAGCGGCTGTCTTTTTCGAGGTGCGTGGCTTCGTCGTCTTCGCGGCGCTGCTTGCGGTCGTAGCGCACATAGGCGGCAAGGCCGATTTCTTGCGCATTACGCGCGAGCACGGGGGCGAGGTTGGCGTAGCGGTTCGAGATATTGAACAAGAGTATGCCGCCGTCCTTCAGCCGCGCGCGGTATGCCTCTATCGCCTCGATGGTCAACAGATGCGTGGGGATCGCATCGGCGCTGAAGGCATCGAGCGCGATCAGGTCGAACTTCCTGTCATTGATGCGCTCGATTGCCAGACGACCGTCGGCCAGAATAATTTCCGGCTTGCCGGCGGGTGAGCATTTATCGAGATAGGTGAAATATTTGTTCGCCGCCTTGATGATGGCGGGGTCGATATCGATGAAAATCGCGCTGCCGCCCGCAGGCACGTAGCACGTCATCGCCCCTACGCCGAGGCCGACGACTGCTATATGCGCGGGCTTGTACGCGCCGAACACATTGCCGACCGGCCCCTCCGCCGTGTAATAGGAACCCGGAAGTTTCTCGCCCGCCGGAGTCATAATCTGCATGCCGTGCAGCGTAGTGCCGTGGTTGAGTGCACGCACGACATCCCCCTTCACGATATGCCCTGCGGAATCCGTCATTTTTGCCTCGATCACGGTGAGCGTGCCGAAGAAGCTACGATCTGTCTCCAATACCCCGTCGGTCCAGAACGCGCGCGCCATCACGAAGGCAATCAGAATCGCGCTCATGGCATAGCGGATCGCCGCGCCATGACGCAGCTGCGCGCTGCGGAACAGCGGGTTTACGAACAGGCTGAGGACAAGGATGACCGGATATTCAACCGGCGAGTTCAGCAGGACGGGCGCGATAAAGGCGTTCAGCACACCGCCCAGCGCACCGCCAATAGACAGCATCAGGTAAAATGCCGTGAGGTTTTTTCCGGAGGGGCGAAGCTCCGCAAGGCGCATGTGGCACATCAGCGCGACCAGCCCGAAAATCCCCATATGGAGAATAAGCGACAGCCACGAACTGTTGAGGTCGGCGACATTCGAAATCGTCGCCGCGACCGTCAGCGCCACGGCGGCAGGATGGACGATGCCGAGCTTTTCAAGGCTGACAAATTTGCGGCTCCCGAAAGCGATGATAAACGTCACCAGATAAAGCCCGAGCGGAATAACCCACATCATCGGCGCCGGAAAAATATTCGACGTGATATGCGTCGTCACGCCCAGCAGCAGGCTGGACGGGAAAAAGGCAAGCGCGATCCAGTGTAATTTTTGCTTGATCGACGGCGCATCTTCCAAGGGTGCGGCAACGGCCCCTGACGCTGCGGTGCCCTTGCCGCGCAGCGCGAGGAACAGGCTGGCCGACACGAAAAGCACCAGCAGCACGTACCCCGCTAGCCACAGATGCCCCTGGAATTTCAGGCCCGTCAGCGGATCGACGAGGAAAGGATAGGCGAACAGCCCGACGAAGCTGCCGAGATTGCTCACCGCATACAGGAAATACGGGTCATGCGCGCGCGGATGCCCGGTCTGCGTGAAAAGCCGCTGCAGCGTGGAAGAGGCGGCGGAAAGCGCGACGAACGGCACAGCGATGGTCGCGAACAGCATGCGGAACACATCGAAAGGCCCCGGTACACCGTCCTCCAGCGGCGAGATATGCGCGGGCAGAAAGATAAAGCCGAGGCACAGCGCTGCAAGGAAGAGCACCCCATGTGCTGCAGGTTTGGCGGTCGACAAAAAATGCGCGAGGAAATATCCCGCCAGCAGCATAATCTGGAAGAACGCCATTGCGACAATCCAGCCCGCTGGCGTGCCGCCCACGATCGGCAGCAGCATCTTGCCCACCATCGGCTGGATGCTGAACATCAGCGCAGCGGAAAGGAACAGCGTGGCGCTGAAAACAAAAGCGAGGAGCGCGTGTTTCTGGTGTCCGGCATTCATTATGGCTTCATCCTTCTTCCCGTTATCCATCCCTTATTTGGAAGCAAAAAGTGGTTTCTTGCAAGAGCAGGAATGCTTAATATGAAACCCGCATGACAAGCAAGACCATCGCCAACGGCACTGTGCATAACGCGCCACCGGATTTGCGTAAAGCGCTGGGCGCGAGCCCAGCGGCACTTCTGGCATGGGCGGACATCACGCCGCTCGCCCGCAATGAATGGATTTGCTGGGTCACCTCGGCCAAAAAGGAAGAAACGCGCGCCAAGCGCATCGCGCAGGCCTGCGAGAACTTAAGCGACGGCAAGCGACGCCCCTGCTGCTGGCCCGGCTGTCCCCATCGCTAGAGAGGCGCTGGCGCTGTTGTTAAGGCAGCGTTATTCGGCGAAAACCCTGATGTGCTATCTAATGCGCGGCCTACGTGTTACAATAATCTTCTATCCTTCAGGCGAAACCTTCACCCGCGTCCTTGCATCTTTGCAGAACGGCCGTTTCCTGTGCAAAAAGCCTCGATCACGTTCCTTATCCTCAGCCTGCTTTGCGGGATCATGGGTTTCAGCGGCATTGCCGTTTTGTCATTCGGATTTGCGCGCATCATGTTTCTTTTCTTCCTCGCGCTGTTCACCATCACGGGGTTTATTTACGTGCTGAACGAACCAGGGCCCATGAGATAGCGCGCGAAAAAGCGCATATCGATGCTCTGTGCGAATTTAAAAGCGGATTATAAAAGTAACTATTCCGCGAATTCCGCCACATCGGGAATGCGGGTAAAGGCGATTTTGGTGCCTGTGAAGCCGCGGCTTTGTGTTGCGGTCATGCCGACCAATACAGTGTCGCGGCCGAATTTCTGGTTGAGCTTGTCCATCGCTTTCGACAGCTCTTCGTTTTTCTGCCGCTTCTTCGTGACCGGCGACAGCATGTCGAACAGGTCGGGCTGTACCTGCGTTTTGGGGGTGATGGAGGACAGCACAACCGACACTTTCTTGATCTTGCGGCCCTTCACCTCGGGTAGCAGGCTTTGCCACATATCCTCCATCAGTTCCAGAAACGTGAAGCTGTCTTCCGCATGCGGCAGCCGTGCCTCCAGCCCCAAACGCGGGCCATTTTCGATGCGCATGGAGAGCGAGAACGCCCCCGCGCAATAATCTTTGCGCCGCATCCGGGCTGCCGCCTTGATGGTCAGGCGTCGCGCGATCTTGATGGCCTCGGCGGGCGGGCGCACTTCCGGCGACAGCACATGGCTGTGACCGATGGAACTGTTTTTTCCCGCCGTGTCCGGCACGTCATAACCGCGCAGGTAATACCACATCTTTTCGCCCCACAGGCTGCCCCAGAGGGCGCGCATGTGTTTCGGCTGCAGCGTCAGCAGCTTTTTGATGTCCTTTATGCCTGCCTTGTTCAGCCGTGCTTCCATGTTCGGTCCAACACCCGACAGGTCACGCAGCTTCAATTCCTCCAGCCGCCCCGGCAGGTC
>JAQSWE010000201.1 GCA_029266795.1 Alphaproteobacteria bacterium
CCGAAGGCCGCCGCCCGCGCGGCCTTAAGCGCTTTCGGCTGACGCCGGAATTTCTTTCAAAAAACTATCGCCAGAAAAACCGGACGCATGAACCCGCATGCGCTGGAGGGCGAACCCGCGCGCACGAACAAATTTTTTAAAAACAACAACCACAAAAAAGGAAGCACGCAGATGAAAACAAAAATTTCCCACAAGCTCGCCGCCGCCGCCACGCTCGGCATGTTCGCAGGCCATGCGAATGCCGCCGATGCCGCGACGACGTTCAGGGACATGACCACGAATATCATCACGGCCTCGAGCGGGTTCAACAACCTGATCTCCGTCGTGTGCTGGATCGGCGGAGCGGGGCTGGGCGTCGCCGGCATTTTCAAGCTGAAAAATCATGTCGACAATCCGGGCCAGACGCCCATGAAAGACGGGCTCGTGCGCCTCGGCTGTGGCGGCGCATTACTGGCGTTTCCCTTTATCCAGCAAGCCATGCAAGGCTCGATTGCCAATGGTTCCATGCAGAGACTGAATGCCGCATCGCTGCAGATGGACAGCGTCACCGTCTTTGGTCAGTAAAAAAAACCGCCGGCGAATAAGGCGGGATGAAACGTCACGTAAAAAACACAAAACAAAAAAAGGAACGCACAGATGAAAACAAAACTGAACCACCAGCTTGCAGCCATCGCCACCATGGGCATGATCGCAGGCGCATCCACCGACGCCCATGCGCAGACCGCGACCACTTTCGCGGATATGGCGCGCAATATCATCCTCGCCGTCAGCGGCTCGAACAACCTTATCTCGACCGTCTGCTGGATCGGTGGCGCGGGGCTGGGTGTGGCCGGCATCTTCAAGCTGAAGAACCATGTCGACAATCCCGCGCAGACGCCAATGAAGGACGGGCTCGTGCGCCTTGGCTGCGGCGGCGCATTGCTGGCGTTTCCCTTCATCCAGCAGGCGATGCAGGGATCGATCTCCAACGGCTCGCTGGCGAAGATCAATGCATCATCGCTCCAGATGGACAGCGTCACGGTGTTCGGACAGCCGTAACCGCTCGATTTCAACCGGCCCCGAAAGAGGTACGGGATGAAGGGGGTCGCCCGGGAACGGGGTTGCATACCGTTTCCGGGCGCACACCTTATATATAGGCATGCTTAACTCCCGCGTTAACTGTCTTCTGGCCGCTTAACCAATCGGAAAGATTTTGAGAATGATTCTCACGTTTTGACCCTTTTGGGACAAATTTGAGGGGCATTTTAACGATTGGGGCAAGGAATCTTCACCCCTAATACCATATATAAAACAATCGGTTACGCACGGAGATACCGCGCCACAACGCGCGGATTGTTTGCGCAGTTCCCCAAAAAGTGTTGTAATAAAGATATAACCTGTTCTCTGAGGAACGGCTTTAGGGTGTATTTCATGCAAGTTCGCAAAATACTATTGTCTCTCGCGTTGTTTGCCGTCGTCATGACGGTCGCTGGCGATGCAGAGGCCGGTAACAAACTGAGCACGATCATCAACGCCTTCAAGAATTCCTGGGACAAGTTCCAGAGCGTCCTGACGACGGTTGCCTGGATCGCGGGCGCATTCCTCGGCTGCGCTGCCATCTTCAAATTCAAGGACCATGTGGATAACCCCGCGCAGACCCCGTTGTCGCAGGGCGTGAAACGCATGATTGCGGGCGGCATGCTGCTGTCGCTGCCCTTCACCATCAACGCGGTCAACGGCTCGCTCTTCGGCGCGGGCGGTTATGGCGGCAACAAAGTCACCACCACTTCCTTCACCACCGGCACACTGACGCCGGGCGGCCTCGACAAGATGGTCGTCGACGTGATGAAAGACGTGGCAGGCCCGATCGAGAGCATGCTGGTCGCCTTCGCGTATCTCTCCGGTATCGCGCTGCTGCTGGTCGGTGTGTCGCGCCTGACGAAACGGATGGAAGAAGGCCCCAAGGGTCCCGCCGGTTTCGGTACGATTATGACATTCGTTGCATCCGGTATGCTGTTCAACTACGGCTCGTCGATCGGCTCGTTCACCTCGAGCATCTTCGGCAACAACCAGCTGATGACCAAAATTACGATTGATAACACAGTGATCAACAACACGGCCGATGCGGACCGCGTTGCATATGTTTTGGGAGGCCTCGAAGTATTCGTCATGATCGTCGGATACATCGCCTTCCTCAGAGGATGGTTCGTCTTGAAAAACTTTGCCGATGGGCAGCAGGGTGCTACCCTCGCGCAAGGCTTGACGTTCCTATTCGGCGGAGCCGTTGCTATCAACCTGGGGGAATTCGTGAACGCTGTTACGAATACCGTAGGGGTAACGGGTCTGACGTTTGGCTAGTGGACAAGTGTAAAAACTTGCTATATTTTTAAAACGTTAATGTGTGTAAGTGAAGGAGAACTACAAATGAAACGGTCAATGACTCATAAACTCGCTGCCTGCGCAACCCTCGGCATGATCGCCGGCTCGGCTTCCGCAGCTGATGCAGCCACCACGTTCCGCGACATGTCCAACAACATGATCGCTGCTTCGGGCGGCTTCAACAACCTGATCTCCGTCGTCTGCTGGATTGGCGGCGCGGGCCTCGGCGTTGCGGGCATTTTCAAGCTGAAAATGCACGTTGACAACCCCGGCCAGACCCCGATGAAAGACGGCCTCGTTCGTATTGGTTGCGGCGGCGCGCTCCTCGCGTTCCCCTTCATCCAGCAAGCGATGCAGGGTTCTATCTCGAACGGTTCGCTCGCGAAAATCAACGCTTCGTCCCTGCAAATGGACAGCGTCACGGTTTTCCAGTAAGCCAAGCCTGACGGGATAACGCCTACATGGCTTATCTAAGAATTACGCCCGGCATCAGTGGTCTATCTGATGCCGGGCGCGTTCTTTCGGGGGATGTTCATAAACCTTCGGAAGAAACGCGCGCCAAGGCGCTCGCCCGCGACGACAACACCTGTCGTTACTGCGGCTTCCAGTCGCGCAAATATCAGGAAGTGAATTATATCGGCAAAACCGACAAGGCCGGCGGCCCCGATGATTACGCGACCTGCTGCACCTTCTGCTACCAGTGTTTCCACATCGAGCGCGTCGACCGCATGCAGTCGGGCGCCGTGATCTGGCTGCCCGAAATCGGGCAAGCCGCGCTCCACCATATCTGCCGCGCGATTTACGTGGCCCGCATTTCCCAAGGCCCCATGGCCGACGCCGCCCGCGACGCGATGGAGGCGCTGTTGTCCCGCAAGGAAGAGGCCAAGAACCGCCTCGGCACCGACAGCCCGAAAATCCTCGCGACCGTGTTGCAGGACTTCCTCGAGACGTCCGAGTACAAGGGCCGCAACGCCAAGTTGAAAGGCTTCCGCCTGCTGCCGCTCGACCGCCGGATCATCAAGGAAGGCGATCTCGAGTTCAACCAGTTCCCCCAGATCCTCGCTTACTGGCGATCGAAAGACGGCCCCTTCGGCGAATTGCCGCCGCGACGCTGGGTCAAGATCTTCTACGACCTCAAGGCGAAGGCAGCCTAATCTCTCTTTTACTAAATCCTAAATTATATGGATAGTCGTGCGCGCATCTGTTTTCGCGCGTCCGGTTTTCAATCAAAACTCCCTTTTGATGCAGCAAGCTTCTGGTATATATTAATAAATCTGAAATACCGGCCAAAGTCGGACGACTGGCGGGGCAATTGAATATGCCGCTGGCTGAATAAAATGGGGATCGTTTTTCATGGGTATGTTCGACAATCTGTTGAGGCCTATTGTCCGTCTGCTGCGCCAGCCGGTCGAAAGTTTCATCAGGCTTGAAACCTCGGACAGCGAATTCGTTTTCGCGGCGGAAGACGGCTCGCTCCTGACCGTGCTCAAGGTCGACGGCGCGCGCCAGATCATCGGCGATGCGGAATACAAAAAGATCCTCTCCGACTGCGTCGTCAAAATGGGTACGACCTTCGACCGCCCCGGCCATGCGCTCCAGATCTATTTCAGCCGCAACCCCGACCGTATCCAGGAAGAAATCCGCAAGCTGCTGCGCCCCAACTACACCGCCGCGAAAAACGTCGGCCTCGAGATCGAGGACATTTTCGAGGAACGCGCGCGCCACCTCTGCCATTACCTCGCCTGGGAAGAAATCTATTTCGTCCTCTGGACGCGCCCCGCCGTGCTGTCGAAATCGGACATGGCGCGCGAAGCGGAACGCTCGCGCAAGAAAAAATGGGTCAAGGCGGATGACGCCCAGTATCCCTTCGCTGCGATCGAAGGCCTGCGCACGCGCCACCAGAGCTTCGTCGGCTCCACCGTTACGTCCTTGCGCGAAATGGGCATGCAATGCGCCGAGATGGAAGTGCATGACGCGCTCGTCACCATCCGCTCTAACCTTATTCAGGTCTCCGGCGATTCCAGCTGGCGCGCTTTCCTGCCGGGCGATCCCATCCCCGCGCGCGCGCCGGAAAAGAAATCCGACCTCTCCGAAATTCTCTGGCCGACGCTGCGCCAGCAGCTGACGATGGCCTCTGCAAGGGTCATCAACGACCACGTCGTCGAGATGGGCAAGTATTACTGGGGCGGCGTCGATATGGTGCTGGGCCCGACCGACCCGCTGCCCTTCCCGATGTTCCTTGCGCGTATGTCGGAATCGAAAACCCCGTTCCGCATGTCGATCCTGATCGAAGGCGGCGGCATTCAGGGCATGGCGATGCAGGCCTTCCTGTCCTCCGTCTTCGCCGTCACCAACGCCGACAACAAGCAGGTCAAGGACGCGCTCGAAGCGCTATCGATGATGTCGCGCAACGAACCCGTCGTGAAGATGCGCCTGTCCTTCTGCACCTGGGCGCCCAAGGGCGACATGGAATTGATCGAGGACCGTTTGTCCGCGCTTACCCAGTCCGCTGAATCATGGGGCTATGCGCAGGTGTCGCACATCTCGGGTGATCCGCTCGATCAGGTGATGTCCTCCGCGCTTGCCATCCATTGCGCATCGACCGCCCCGCCTGCGGTCGTGCCGCTCTACGAAATCATGAAGCTCGTGCCGTGGCAGCGTGCCTCGTCGCCCTTCGATCGCGGCTCGATCCTGTTCCGCACGCCGG
>JAQSWE010000202.1 GCA_029266795.1 Alphaproteobacteria bacterium
ATAAAGATGGAGAGACATTGATGTTCATCACCCCCGCCTGGGCACAGGAAGCCGCCGAAGTCGCAACCGATGCAGCTGCATCGACGGGCAACAGCCCCGGCATTCTCGTGACCATGATGCCGCTCGTGCTGATCTTCTTCGTGTTTTATCTTATGGTTATCCGCCCGCAGAACAAGCGCATCATCGACCATCGCAAGATGATGCAGAACCTGCAGAAGGGCGACAAGATCGTGACGGGCGGCGGTTTGGTCGCGACCGTGAAAAAAGTCCTCAATGACGACGAAGTGCTGATCGAACTCGGCCATGGCTTTGAAGTCGTTGCCGTGCGCCAGACCATCATGACGGTGCGTGAATCCAACTACCGCAAGACCGAAGAGCAAAAAATCGCTGTCGAGGAAGCGCAGAAAGCCGCCAAGGAAGCTGCGAAGAAGGCCTCTTCTTAATCTCTATTTACCGACGAGAGTCATAAATCCATGCTGAATATCGAAAAATGGAAAGTCATCCTGACGATCCTGATCTGCGTTCTTGGCATTGCCTATGCCATTCCCAACCTGCTGCCGAAAGAGCAGCAGGAGGCGATGGAAAAGAGCCTGCCCAGCTGGTTCCCGACGAAGACGGTAAACCTCGGTCTCGACCTGCGCGGTGGTTCGCATCTGCTGCTAGAAGCGGATTTGAAGCCGGTTATCACCAAGCGCATGGAAGCGATGGAAGCCGAAGCGCGCAAACAGCTGCGCAAGGAGGGCATTGGCTACACCGACCTCCAATCCAGCGATAATGGCGTATCTTTCAAGCTGACAAAACCACAGGAAGACACTGACGCCGCGCGCAAAATCGCGCGCGGGCTCGAACAGCTGGCTGCGGTCGCCGTGACTCCTGAAGGCGTCGTGAGCGTGAATATGGACGAAGTCGCAATTCGCGATCTGACATCGCAGATTCTTAACCAGTCCATTGAAATCGTGCGTCGCCGCGTTGACGAAACCGGCACGCGCGAGCCGATCATCCAGCGTCAAGGTTCAGACCGCATCGTGCTGCAGCTGCCGGGCATCGATGACCCGCAGCACATCAAGGAACTGCTGGGCGTCACCGCCAAAATGTCGTTCCACTTGGTCGACGAAGACGCGATTACCACGGGCAAGGCAGGCGCAGGCTCGCGCAAGCTGCCCATGAGCGAACATCCCGGTCAGTCCATCTTTATCAAGACGCAGGCGGTTATCGATGGCGAGCGCCTTGTAGATGCGCAGCCGCAGATCGACCGCATGTCGGGTGCAGCTGTTTCATTCCGCCTCGATTCAATCGGCGGCAAACAGTTCTGCGACGTATCGCGCGCGAATGTGGGTAAGCCTTTCGCCATCGTGCTGGAGCTTGAAAAGAACAAGCCGACCGTCATTTCTGCGCCTGTCATCCGCGAGCCTATCTGCGGCGGCAACGGCCAGATTTCGGGCGGCTTTGACGTGAAGCAGGCGACCGACCTTGCACTGCTGCTGCGCTCCGGTGCGCTTCCTGCTGAACTGACCATCGTCGAGGAACGTAGCGTCGGCCCCAGCCTGGGTTCAGATTCCGTCGCCTCCGGCAAGATTGCCTCCGGCGTTGCCTTCGTCGCAGTCGCATTCCTGATGATGGCGTCTTATGGCTTGTTCGGCTTCTTCGCCGTTATCGCACTTGGTTTCAACCTTGTGCTCATCTTCGCGCTGCTGTCGATGTTGCAGGCGACGCTGACGCTGCCGGGTATCGCAGCGATTATCCTGACCATGGGTATCGGTGTCGATGCGAACGTTCTTGTGTATGAACGTATCCGCGAGGAAATCCGACATGGCCGCTCTGTGCTGTCGTCGGTCGATACGGGCTACCGTCAGGCGCTGCGCACCATTTTTGACTCGAACCTGACGACGCTGATCGTAGCGATCATCCTGTTCTCCTTCGGCTCCGGCCCCGTCAAGGGCTTTGCGGTCGCGATGAGCATCGGGATCGTCACGTCGCTGTTTGCCTCGATCATGGTCACGCGCCTGATCGTCATCGCCTGGCTTCGCAAGACGAAGCCCGCAACGCTTCATCTGTAAGGATAGTTATCATGAGTGGTTTCCGTTTCCGGATCGTCAAGGACAAGACTGACTACAATTTCATGGGTGTACACCTCTACACCTTCGCGTTTTCAGCGTTGATGACGGTTGCCGTCGTATTCTTGCTGTTCACTAAGGGCCTGAACCTCGGCATCGACTTTACCGGTGGTGTCCTGATTGAAGTGAAGCCCGCGCCCGGTATGACCATCGAAAAAATCCGCACCGACCTGCATGGACTCAGCCACGGGACGCCCAGCATTCAGGAATTCGGCACCGATGCCGTGCTCGTGAAAATCCCCGGTCGTGAAGCAGATACCGCAACCCAGAAAGCACTGAACGCCGAAGTTCAGAAACTGCTGCCAGGCGCCGAATTCCGCCGTGTTGAATATGTCGGTCCGCATGTGGGCAGCGAGCTCATCACCGCCGGCATTACGGCCTTTATCTATTCCATGATCGGGATCCTTGGTTATATCTGGATCCGCTTCGAATGGCAGTTCGGTGTCGTTGCCGTATTCGCACTGGCGCACGATATGCTGGCGACGCTGCTGTTCTTCCTTGTCACGCAGATCGAATTCGACCTGTCGACCGTCGCGGCGGCGCTGCTGGTTGCCGGTTATTCGATCAACGAAACCGTGGTTGTCTTCGACCGTATCCGCGAGATGCTGCGCAAATACCGCCGCACCCCGATGCCGGAGATCGTCAATATTTCGATCAATGACGTTTTGGGCCGTACGCTGATGACGACGCTGACGACTTTTATGTCGATGGGCGCGCTGTGCATCTTCGGCGGTGAGGCGATCAAGGGCTTCACCTATGCGATGCTCGTCGGCATCCTTTTTGGCCCGTATTCGTCGATGTTCTTCTCCGCGCCCTTGCTGACATACATGAATGTCCGCCGTGGCCCGGAAGAAGCGGGTGACAAGGACAAATCAAACGGGGACAAGCCGAGTGGCAAGCTGGCCAAAGCCTGATAGATTATGACTGACGTCACGCCGCTCCTTGGCCCCGAAGCCAAGATCATCCAGAATTATACCGCGCGGGGATTCCGCATCAACGGCGCAGAATATCTTGGTGCGATCGTCATTGCGGGCGATGAAGTGCTGCCCCTTGACGTCCAGAGCGTGATGGAGCTGAAATCGCCGCATCTTGCTATGCTGGAACGCT
Organism: Alphaproteobacteria bacterium; assembly: GCA_029266795.1. Taxonomy (GTDB): domain Bacteria; phylum Pseudomonadota; class Alphaproteobacteria; order Micavibrionales; family UBA2020; genus JAPWJZ01. Next base: position 3,222 of record JAQSWE010000202.1, read on the forward strand.
TCGAGGTGAGCTATCTTATTATTGGCGCCGCCAAATCCGCGATGCTGGATGCCGCGCTACTCTCATCCCTGAAATCCCGCGGCACGGTTGCCGAGGTCATGGAGCTAGGCGCAGCCTGCCGCACATTTAACGTGCTACGCGCAGAAGGCCGGCAGGTCGCCACCGCGCTGATACCCGCAGGGCCGCCGCCTGACAAAAAATCATAAAAAAAGAGCCACATTGCTGCGGCTCTTTTTTTTGCGTGACGCCTACGCTTACGGCTTCGGCGCGGCAGGTTTCGCAAGGTTGTTGCTTGCGTAATCCCAGTTCGCCAGTTTCTCGACAAACACTTTCACGAAATCGGCGCGGCGGTTCTGGTAATCAAGGTAGTACGCGTGTTCCCAGACGTCGCAGACGAGAATGACTTTTTTGCCGTCAGTCAGCGGCGTTTCGGCATTTGCCGACTTGACGATCTCCAGCTTGCCGCCGGATTCAACAAGCCAGACCCAGCCGGAGCCAAACTGGCCGACACCCGCCGCAACGAACTGTTCCTTGAACTTGTCGAAGCTGCCGAAAGCCTCGTTGATTTTGTCGAGCAGCGGGCCCGTGGGGGAGCCGCCGCCATTGGGCTTCATGCTCTCCCAGAACACATTGTGGTTATAAATCTGTGCCGCGTTGTTGAAGAGGGGGCCGAGGCCTTTTTTCTTGGATTCAATGATCACTTCTTCAAGCGATTTTCCTTCAAGGCCGGTGCCGACCACAAGTTCATTGGCCTTGTCCACATAGGCCTTATGATGCTTGCCGTAATGGTAGTCGAAGGTGTTGGCCGAAATATGAGGCTCCAGCGCGTCTTTCGCGTAGGGCAGGGGCGGCAGCACGAATTGTGCGGGTTTTGCGTCGGACATGGATGGTCTCCTGATTACATAAGTTACTGTGTTGAATTCCGCTATAACAATAGTCCAAACAGGCCGTTTGGCAATAGGTTCGCGGAATGCGGGATTATGGCGAAAGATTACTCTTCGCCGGGATTTTCGCTGGTGTCGGAATCCTCCGCGCCGGTCGGAGCGGGTGTTGCGGCATCGGCTTCACTGTCGTCGCCGAAATCAGGGGCGATCAGCTGCATGCCGAACCAGCGCCAGCTTTGCGGGCGGCCGGGAATGACGGTGTCATCGGGCAGGGTGCAATTGATGCGCGTGCGGCGCTCCTGCAATGGATCCTTAAGGCGTATCTCGATGCGACCGCTGCCGGGGCGCGCGAGTTCCAATTTGCCGATACCCGATGCAAAGCAGGACAGTTTAGAGAGGCTCGCCAGTTCCGGTGACACCGTAAAGCCGACCATCGGCGGGTTATCCTTCAGCACCATATCTTCGGGGATCACGTCACTGACGGGCAGGGGGAGCGCGTTGGCTGTCAGACGGAAGCGGTCAAGGTCGCCATAATTATCGGTCATGATGAAACGCGGCAGGGCGAGGAAATCAGACTTCGGGTGCACAACTCCCGACTGCAGCGCAAAAACGGCCTTGAAGGCATAATCGCCCATGAGTTTCTTGACCGCACCGGAATATTCGCCATAGGGATAGGCGAAGAATACCGGGTCTTGCCCCATTTCTTCCTTAAAACGCGTCAGCGCCTTATTGACGATGGCGGCATTCTGCGCGGGGGTTTGGCCCACCATATGCGCATAAGCGGAAGGCATGATGCCGAAGCTGGAAAGCTCGTCTCGCCGGAGCGATTTCAACAGGTCCCAGCCCGCATGTGCTGGCGCGCCGTCGGCCATGTCGCTCGAGAAAAACAGCGTGTAGGGTAGGGCCGCTTCTTTCAATATTGGCAAAGCGTTGTT
>JAQSWE010000203.1 GCA_029266795.1 Alphaproteobacteria bacterium
CAACACGCCCGCCGGCAAGCAGGAGAAAATGCTGGTGGTGCTGCCGTTCTTCCACGTGTTTTCGATGACCGTGCAGATGAACCTGTCCATTAAACTCGGCGCGGAAATCGTGATGCTGCCGCAGTTCGATGCGAAGACCACGCTGAAAACCATCGACGCGGAAAAGCCCACGATGTTCGCGGGCGTGCCGACGCTGTACAAGGCGCTGATGGATCATCCGGATGTCAGCAAATACGACCTGTCGTCGCTGAAAATCTGCCTCTCCGGCGGTGCGGGCCTGCCGGAAACCACGCAGCAGCGCTGGACGAAACTGACCGGCACGGCGCTGACCGAAGGTTACGGCCTGTCGGAAACCTCGCCCATCGCGGTTGCGAACCCCGTGCATGGCGAAAAGAAACTGAATTCCATCGGCATGCCGCTTCCGAAAACGGAAGTGAAAATCGCCAACCTGGAATTCCCCGACCAAGCCTGCCCCATCCGCATGGAAGGCGAAATCTGCCTGCGCGGCCCGCAGGTGATGCAGGGCTACTGGAACCGCGCCGATGAAACCGCGAACGTGATGGACAAGGACGGCTTTTTCCACACGGGCGACGTCGGGTACATGGATGAAGAAGGCTATATCTTCATCGTCGACCGCATCAAGGACATGATCAACGCATCGGGCCTGAAAGTATTCCCCCGCAAGGTGGAAGAAGCGATCATGCAGCACCCGAACGTGTCCGAAGTCATCGTGCTGGGCGTGAAGGATGAATACCGCGGCGAAACCGTAAAGGCGTTCATCGTCTACAAGCCCGACGCCGCCAAGGTCGACGACAAGACCATGACCGCGTTCCTGCGCGACAAGCTTGCGCCCTACGAAATGCCCAAGCAGTTCGAAACCCGCGACAGCCTGCCGAAGACCATGATCGGCAAGCCCGATAAAAAGGCGCTGAAGCAGGAAGAAGCTGCGAAAGAAGCGGCAAAAGCGAAAGCGCCTCCCGCCGCCAAACCGCCGAAACCCTAAACTGATTGAAGAAAGTACAGGAAGACGATGGAAATAGTTATACTTGCGGTCGTCGTCTTCCTGTTCTTCCTCTGGGGCCGTTTCCGCGCCCTTGAAGATAATGTCACCGAACTGCGCTCGCGCCTCGACCGCGCGCCCCTGCCGCCCCGCCCGCTTCCTGCTGAAAATATCGAGCCGCTGGCCCCGGGCGCATCCATTCCCGCAGCCTCGCCGCTGCCTGCTGCTACGCCCATTCCGCCCGCAACGCCGCTGACTCCGCCGGTCGCGCCTGCCTATACGCCGCCCGATGAAATCCGCGCCGCTTTCGAGCGCGAACAGGAGAAGATCCGCGCCGAGCAGCGCGCCGCTGCCGCGCGGGTGACGCAGCCCGTCAAAACCGACACCGCCAAGCCGCAAAGCGGCGGCGGTTTTGAATTCCAGTTCGGCAAGCGCCTGCCCGTCTGGATCGGCGGCATCTCGCTCGCGCTCGCCGGTTTTTACCTTGTGAAATACTCGATCGAGCAAGGCCTGCTGACCGAAGAAGTCCGCATCGTGCTGGGCTTTATCTTTGGCGCGCTGCTGATTGGTGGCGCACGCTATATCCGCGAGAAAAACCCGACGATGGCCGATGGCGCGCGCATCGCGATGGCCCTCGCCGGTGCCGGCATCGCCGACCTGTATGCGACGATTTATGCCGCAACGCAGATGTATCATTTCTTCCCGCCAATGGTGGGCTTTATCGGCATGGCGGCGACGACCGCGCTTGCCGTCGTATTGTCGGTACGGCACGGCATGCCGGTTGCGGTGCTGGGGATGCTGGGCGGCTTTGTGACGCCTGCCCTGATCCGCACGGATCATCCGTCTGCGCCGATGCTGTTCTTCTACCTGTTCTGCCTTGTCGCAGGGTTATTCACGGCCTTCCGCAAGCTGGGCTGGTGGGCATTGTCGGTGCCGATGGCGGTGCTGGCCTTCGGCTGGATCCTCGCCTGGACGTATGGCGGGCATTTCAGCGGCGATGACGGCCTCGTCATGGGCCTGTTCATCCTTGCGGTCAGCGGCGTCATCATGGTGCCGTCGGCGCAGGAAGACAAAACCTTGAGCGGCCCCGACCGCGCAAGCATCGGCACGCTCAACGTCTTCACCGCTGTTGCCGGCGTCGCGCTGATGGCTTTCGTCACGGTGCGCTGCGATTACGGCCTACTGGAATGGGGCATGTTCGGCCTGCTGGTGCTGGGCGGCATTGCGATGGCGTTCTTCCGCCCTGCGCAGTTCAAATACGTGCCTTACCTGTCGCTCGGCACCAGTCTGCTGATGCTGCTGATGTGGCGGCATACGGCGGATGCGGAAATGGCGCTGGTGGAGCTGGGCCTTGCCGCCGTTTACATCGTGCCGTCCTTCTGCCTGCTGCGCCGCTGGCCGTCGCTGACGATGGCGGGCGTGCTGTCGGCTGCATCGCTCGGCTTTTACGCGGTCGGCTATGCCACGATCGGCAAGGAAATCTATACGCTGCTGAACATCATTTCCGGAGATGTACTGCATGCGTGGTCGGCGATTGCCGTACTGCTCGCGCTGTTCTTCGCCTGGTTCACGGGCGATGTGTTCCGCAATTTCATCGGCGACGAAAAACTGCGCGACCGGCTGCTTGCGCTGTTCTGCCTGATGACCACGGCATTTGCGTCCATCGCGCTCGTGATCGAAGTCCACAAGGACTGGATGGCCGTCGCCTTCGCCGCCGAAACCCTCGCTGTCTGCTGGGTGGCGTGGAAGATCGACATCAAGGCGCTGCGCAAAATCGCGGCGATCCTGTTCAGCATCTTCCTGCTGCTGATCCTGCCGCAGCTGGCGATTTTGGGCAGCGTTACCGCCAACAGCATCATGGGGCTGGAGCTGAAATTCTGGTCCGGTCTGCCGCCGCTTGCCGACCAGCCGCTGTTCCAGCTGGGCATTCCCATGGTGCTGCTGGGTATCGCGTCGTTCTTCCTGCGGCTGCGCGGCGACGACAAACTGGTCGAGCTGTTTGAAATGACGGTCGTGGCGCTGGGCGCGCTGATGCTCTATTACCTCGCCCGCCATGTGTTCAAGGTGCCGGACGACCAGTTCTTCCGCAAGGCGGGCTTCATGGAGCGCGGCCTTATCACGAACATCTTCTTCGCGATGGCGCTGCTGGTGGTTTATACGGGCCGCCTGTATAGCCGCCGGGCGCTGCTCTGGGCGGGGTCGTTCCTGTTCGCGATGGCGATGTTCCGGGTGTTCTATTTCGACCTGTTCATGTCGAACCCGCTCTACACCCGATCGCAGGATGTCGGCGCGACGCCGATTTTCAACTGGCTGTGGCTGCCCTATGCCTTCCCCGTAATGTGGCTGTGGCTGGAGGAAAAACCCGCCCTGCGCATGGCAACGCTGCCGCGCAGCCTGACGGGCGGCTTGTCGCTCGTCCTGCTGTTCGTCTTTGTCAGCTATCAGGTGCGCCAGCTTTTCCATGGCCGCTTCCTGATGGAAGGCGCGACGGAGAACGCGGAAATCTACACCTATTCCGCCGTCTGGCTGGTGCTGGGCGCGTTCCTGCTGCTGCTCGGCACGCTGAAACAAAACAAGGCGCTGCGCATCGCTTCGCTCGGCGTCATGATCGTGACGGTCGGCAAGGTGTTCCTCTATGACATCGACGAGCTGACCGGCCTTTACCGCGTCTTCTCGTTCATGGGCCTCGGCCTTTCCCTGCTGGCACTCAGCTGGTTCTATTCACGTTTCGTATTCAAGAAGGATTAAAGATGGAACCCAAACCCAAGCGCGACATCGCCCCGAAACTCGGCCGCCTCTTCGCCAAGGCAGCGCTGGAAATTGCGCAGGAAATGTCGGCGGTCGCGCTGTGGGAGGAAAAACTCGAACTGCTGGCCGAAGTCGTCAAGATGCCGGATTTCGAGAAAATCCTGCGCGACCCGCGCCTGAAACCCGAAGACATGAAAGACGTCATGAAACCCGTCTACGACAAGATGGAAATCGACGAGGTCATGCGCGAATTCGTCGACACGCTGATCGAGGAAAAGAAACTCTCCTATGCGCCGTGGATTTTCGAATCCTACGTCAGGCAGCGCAAAGAGTCGCAAGGCATCGTTGATATCACGCTCACCTCCGCCTTCCCGATGGATGTCGAAACTTCGGATGCGCTGATCCAGCGCGTGAAGGACAAGTTCAATATCGTGGCCGGCGAAACGAAAGTGGAGATCGACCCGTCGCTGATCGGCGGCATCGTCATCAAGCTCGGCGATTACGAAATCGACCAGAGCACGCGCGGCTATCACGAGCGCAAGAAGCGGCTGGGGCGTTAATCTATTTTTCTGATTTTATCAGGGTCGCCGTTTAAGTAATCGGGCGGGGGCTGCAAATCCGCGTCCAGTTTCATCGGCTGCAGCGGTAAATCCGGCGCACCGGCCGAGAAGCCGCTAAAGAGATGTGTGAAAAACAGCCAGAATTTACGCATATCCTATTATAGCAGGTCTTTGGTTAAACCTCCGGCTTCGTCCGCTTGCGCTTCGGATGATGGTCCAGCCCTGTCTTTGAAAACAGCACCGCCACCGGCCTTGTCGCCTCGAACTGCGAGAGGGCGATGGTGGTGATCGCGAGGATGGGGATGGCGAGGAACATGCCCGGCACGCCCCAGAGCATCCCCCACATCGCAAGGTTGGAGATGATGAAGATCGGCGACAGGTTCAGGTTGTTGCCCATCAAATACGGGTCGAGGATATGGCCGAGGAAGGCATGGGATGTCAGCAGCGTCGCCAGCAGGAAGGCCAGCATCGTCAGGTCGCCATGCTGGATCAGCGCGATCAGGCAGGGCGTGGTGACGGCGACGAAAGACCCCGCATAGGGGATGAAGTGCAGGAAGAACGCCATCACGCCCCAGAAGCCCGCGAAATCGACCTTGAAATAGGTGAGGATAAGGAAGGTGAGGAATGAATCGAGCAGCGAGACAAAAGCCTTCACCCCGATATATTTCTGGATTTTGGTGTCGATCACCTTCAGCACGTGGCGCACATGCTGTTCGCGTTCC
>JAQSWE010000204.1 GCA_029266795.1 Alphaproteobacteria bacterium
ACGTCGCGCGCAGTTCCGGTGTTTTTGACGCGAAAGCCTGCTGTAAAATCACGAACAGGTTTAGCAGCAGCCAGAACGTGTAGAGGAAATCGATTGCGTACATCGCTGGAGCATTTGAAAAGACCGGCGCGATCAGCTGCCACGGGATGTCGCCGAAATGCAGCACACGGTCTGCCTTCATCAATATCTCGTCCGCCCAGAACGGCACGAAATCGCTGAAACTTGTCTTGAAACCCAGATAGACGGAATGGAACAGCAGCGTGATGATGACCAGCAGGAAACCCGACACCACGAAATTGCGGTTGTAAAAACGCTCCAGCTTGTCCTTCACCGTGCGCGGCCAGCCGAGATAAAGCGCGGCGAAGATGACGACGGCTGCGGGCTGGAACAGGATGGCGATATAGGCGAAAAGCGTGAATTGGATGCCGCGCGCGTTAAACAGCGCAAAGGCGACAACCGAATAGACTATGAAGAGGCCGCAGATGATACGAAAGATGGGCGTCGCCGCTGTCTTTTGAAGCTCGGGCCGGAGCTGCGCCCAGAAGCGCGTCACGGGAGAAGGGGCAGGCATCAGCGTGCGAAGATGAGGTCAACGCGATCAAGCGGCTGGCGGTCGGTTTCGCTGCCGGCGGCCTTGACGTCGACGCGGGTCGGCTTGATGCCTTTGTCCATCAGGTAGGAACGGACGGCGAGCGCGCGGGACAGCGCGATCCGGCGTGCGCTCGACTGGCTGCCGTCTTCACCTGCGGCATAGCCGCGCACCTGAAGGCGGCCCTCGATCATGCCCTTCATCTGTACGATGACCGCATCAAGTTTCCTTTGTGACTCACTGTTCAGGTCGCTGGAGTTTCCGGGAAAGCCAAGCGTCAGGTCATCGATCACGGGCACGACCGGCATCGCTGTTTCTGCGGGTTCGGACGGCGCGTTGACATCAGCGAGCGGCGGCGCGACGATTTCAAGCGACGGACGCGGCGCAGCGGCTTCAACCGGGGCTGCAGGAGTTTCGACAACGGCCGGTGCCGCCTGTTCAACCGTTGCGGCAGGAACTGCTTCAGGCAGCGGATCGGCGGCGACAGGTGCAACGGGCTGCGCGGCCATTTTGGGCACAGCAGGCGTGGCAGGCCGTTGGGGAGCAACCGGTGCACTGACGGTAGGTGGTGCGCTGACAATCGGTTTGCTTGCGGGTGTCGTGCGGGGCAGCAGCGGCTGCAGGCGCTGTTCTTTCATCACTGGCGGCTGCGACACGATGCGGCTGCGCGCCGGTTGAGGCGCGGGTGTTGCGGGGATATCCGCCTGCGCCATTTGAACCGGCGCGGGCATTTCTTCCACCTTCGCTTCTTCAACTTTCGGCTCTTCAGGCTTGGTTTCCGCAACAACGGGTGTAGGTTCGGGTTCGGTGGTTTTCGGTTCTTCCGCTTTTACCTCGGGCGCAACTTCGGTCGCGGCAACTTCGATCTTCGGTTCGTCTTTCTGTTGCGTGGCGGGTACGTCATCGGCGACGGCGGGCTCAGGGGCTGCTTTAACAGATAGCGCAGCCATGCGCACCGGCTCGGGTTTTTCTTCGACGACGGCTTTTGTTTCCCCCATCACCGGCTTGCGGCGCGGCAGAGGCGCGGGATGAACGGCAGGCGTGATCGAGGCTGCCATCTCTTCCATCGCGGACTGACGGTAAATCTCGTCGACGGCGGCGGATTGGACGACCGGCATTTCGTCCACCGGAGAATAGGAGCGGATAATTACATGCTTGACGATGGTCTGCGTCGGCGGCATTTCGCCATCCGGCGTGACGCCGGTCGAGGGCGCTTCTTCGGGAGCGGCTTCTGCGATTTCTTCTTCCGCAGGCGCTTCTTCCTGAATGACAGGCGTTGTTAGCACCGGCTTCAGCAGTTTGCGTTTCTGCACGGGTGCCTCAGGCGCGACAATCTCCTGAGCGACCGGCTCGGGAATGGCTTCAACAGTTTGTGCTGGCATCACAGGCGGCTGCGAGACGGGAAGGGGTTCCTGCACCACTTCCGTGCGGGCATGGTATTCCTGTTCCTGCATCTCGTTCAGCACATCGAGATTGACCTCGACCTGCGGGCGGTCTGATGTTTTATAGCGGTCGACATATTGCGCTTGCGCGGGCGAACCGGTGAGAAGTGCGGCGATAGCGGTGCAGAGATATAAATGCCGGCGCATCATGATGACACCTTATGTGGCGGAGACAACTTTCGGCGAGTCCTTGCCGCTGGCAGCCTGCAGTCGCTTCAGCAGGTCGGCATGCAAGGGCGCGTTGGCACCGACGATGCTGCGGCCGTAAACGTAATTCTTGCCGCCATTCATTTCGGATACCGTGCCGCCCGCTTCTTTCAGGATCAGCGCACCTGCGGCCACATCCCATGCGTTCAGGTCGCGTTCCCAGAACCCGTCGACGCGCGCGGCAGCCACATAGCATAGGTCGAGCGCAGCGGCACCAAAGCGGCGCATGCCGGAAGTAAAGGGAGAAATCGCATCCTGCTCCGCCATGAATGCCGCGTGGTTCGCAGCACCCGGACGCGCGCCACCCATGGCAATGACGGAATCCGTCAGCGTCGTGCGGTTGGACACGCGCAAGCGGCGGCCGGTCATGAATGCACCGGTGCCTTTTTCGGAATAGAAGGTTTCGTCGTTGATCGGGTTGTGCACCACACCCGCCACGATATCGCCGTCTTTTTCAAGGCCGATCGACACGCACCAGTGCGGAATGCCGTGCAGGAAGTTGGTCGTGCCGTCGAGCGGGTCGATGATCCAGCGCATGTTGGACTCGGTGCCCTTTTTCTCTCCGCCTTCTTCCATCAGGAAACCGTAGGAGGGGCGGCCCTTCGACAGCGTTTCCATCAGGATCTTTTCCGATTTGAGATCTGCGGTGGAAACGAAATCGGCGGGGCCTTTTTTCGACACCTGAAGATGTTCGACCTCGCCGAAGTCGCGGACCAACGCGCGGCCCGCCTTTTCGGCTGCATCGACCATGACGTTCAGTATAGCGGAGCGGCGGGAGACAACCATTTTATCAGTCTTTCGCGCGCTCGACGTATGAAGAATCTTCGGTGCGGACAACGATGCGGGTGCCTGCCTCGATATGCGGCGGCACGAGTACGCGCGCGCCATTTTCCAGCACGGCGGGCTTGTACGACGACGATGCGGTCTGGCCCTTCACGACGGGGTCAGCTTCCGAAATCATCATGGTGACGGTTTCCGGCAGCGTGACGGAAAGCGGCTTGCCTTCGTTCATCTGCAGCACGCAGACCATGTTTTCCTGCAGGAACACGGCGGGGTCGCCGATCAGTTCCTTGTCCACGATCACCTGGTCGAAGGTTTCCGTGTGCATGAAGGTGTAATGATTGCCGTCGCTGTAGAGGTATTGATATTCTTCCTCGTCCACGCGCGCGCGCTCGACCATATCCTGCGTCGCGAAGCGGATGTCCATTTTCGTGCCGGACTGGATGTCGCGCATGATGACCTGCGCAACGGCTGCGCCTTTGCCAGGGGAGCGGAGTTCGTTCTCGACGACTACCCAGAGCTTGCTGTTGTATTCAACGACCATTCCTTTGCGGAGGGTGTTTGCGGCGACTTTTGCCATGGATGCACCTTGTTTTCTTCAATTGTCATAAAATTCTAGCGCGGGATCATTCCTTGCGCGAGGCGATTGCTTTACCTAAATTTTTTAACGCCGTTTGTAAATCATTATCTTTAATATCGGCGGTGACAGCCTCGATGGACTGCTGCTCCTGCAGGCTCAGGGGCTTGATTTTGACTGGCTTGGGCTTCTTATTATCCATAATTGATGAATCCTGGATAATCTTGATCTCCTTGATGGCGGGGTAGCCGAAAAAAGCGTTCAGCCGCTCGACCATCAAATTCTTCTGGTAGCTGAATTCAAGCGCGAAAGCGGGCTGTACGCCGAGCAGCAAAACGGCCTGCGGCGATCCGCCTTTTTCCTTCTCTGTTTTCCTCTGGAATTTCAGCTCCACCGGCATGGTATGCGCGGCGATATCCGGCCCCACAATATCCGCCCATTGAGCGATCAGCTTGCCGAACAGCAGGTTCTTCTTGCCAAAGATATCCTTGGTCAGACCGGGCACAAGGTCGGAGATCGGTCGCGGGCGGTTAAAGGTTGTCATAGGGCATTAGTATGTCTATTTAGTTTCCCATGTCCAGCACCAAGAAATCGCAAATCCCGCGCCTCCAGCAGCAGTTGCTCGACTGGTTTGACCGGCATCAGCGCGTCATGCCTTGGCGGGCGGTGAAGGGGAAACGTCCCAACCCCTATCATGTCTGGCTGTCGGAAATCATGCTGCAGCAGACAACTGTTGTAACGGTCGGGCCGTACTTCATGAAATTCATCGGCAAATGGCCGACGGTGCATGACCTTGCGGCGGCGAAGCTGGACGATGTGCTGGCGGCATGGGCGGGGCTCGGCTATTACGCCCGCGCGCGCAACCTGCATAAATGCGCAATCGCTGTGGTGGAGAAATGCGGCGGCAAATTCCCGCGCATGGTGGACGAATTGCTGGAGCTGCCGGGCATCGGGCCGTATACGGCGGCGGCAGTGTCATCCATCGCTTTCGACCAGCCGGCAGTTGCGGTGGATGGCAACGTGGAGCGTGTGGTCAGCCGCTTCTTTGCCATTGAAGAACCACTGCCCCTGTCCAAGCCTGCCATCCGCGCAGGCGCCGCGAAGCTGGCGGATGGAGTCGAGCGGCCGGGTGATTTCACGCAAGGCTTCATGGAATTGGGCGCGACCGTCTGCACCCCGCGCAAGTCGAAATGCCCCCTCTGCCCGTGGCGCGAAGACTGCGCCGCCCGCAAGCTGGGCATTCAGGAAGAATTGCCGCGCAAGCTGCCAAAAGCCGTGAAGCCTGTCCGCTATGGCAAGGTCTACTGGATCAGCAATGCCAAGGGCGAATTCCTCATCCACAAGCGCGCGGAGGCAGAAGTGCGCCACAGCTTTACCCATTTCGATCTCGTGCTTGATATTTGGTCTGGTGATACGAAAAATCCTGCCCTTGAGCAGTCGGTCTGGATTACGGCCAAAAATCTCGACGATTACGCCCTGCCGACACTCATGAAAAAGGCTATCCGGCTGTGCATGAACGGGAAAACCAAGACGGCTTGAGTATTCCCGCGCCAAAACCTATTATGAGTAGCTGAATTTTTCCGGAGTGATCCTCATGAGATTCTTTGTATCCGTCTTCGCCGCATTCCTCTTGCTGGCCGCCTTCACCGCCGCGCGCGCTGGCGTCATCGGGGGCGACAAGGGCGAAGCCTATACCGACCCCACTTACAAGGAACTCACGCAGACCCTCGTGATGATGGACGGCATCGACATCACCGATCCGCTGGTCGCCAACGACTATGCCAAGCTGATGTTCTGCGATTTGTGGAAGGCGAACAGCAAGAACGACTTTGACTGGCAGAAAATCCGCCAGCAGATCGTCAGCCGCGTGACACAGCATAAAGATTACTACCGCATCCAGTACCAGCTGGGTGGCACCATCTTCCTGAACGTCTATAACTTCGAGACGCAGGATTTCCCCTTCAAGCCCGAAAGCGCGCTCGTGCGCGTCGGCTCCATGTCGCTGCTCGATATCACGCAGATCGGCGAGAAAGAAAAAGGCATCAAGAAACTTTGCGGCGATCAGGAACTGTCGGCGTCGTTCCCCGTCAATTACACGGCGCAGATGCACCAGCCGCTGACCTTCGACCGCCTGAAAATACCGATGGACGAGGCAAAGCAGCTGCTCGACAAAATGGCCGCGATGAAGAACACCGACCGCCGCCTGTATGTGCGCTTCCGCTTCCGCCTGCAGTCGCTGATCGCGAAAATGCCGCCGCCGCCCGTCAACCTGCGCCGTAACCGCGCAATGTTCGTGTCGGAGCTGTCGCAGATCGACGTGTTCCTCGATAAGGACATGACGAAGTTCGTGACGACGGTTTATATCCGGTAATTTCTAAAGCGCGATATCCGGCTTTTTCTGCGCAGGTTGCGCAGGCGGCTGGGCTTTGCGCGGCGGCGCAGGCGGCAGCCATATCGCCTTCAGGATATTCACGCCCGCATCCGACAGGCAGCGCGCAATGCTGACCAGCATCGCAAGGCCCGCGATAAACAGATAGGCAAGCCCGAACACCTTCATCGGCGCGGAAATACGATATTCTCCGACGCGGCCGTCAACTATCATCGTCATAGCCGGCACATCTTTCTGTGCGGCGAGGTTGCCGAGGATATAGGACAGGATGTCCACTTTTTCGGGATGGTACAGCACTTGCCATGCCGCATAGCCAAAACAAATCGCGAGCGCGGAGCCGCCGAGGATAAGGATCATGGCGACGAGCATCAGGAGCGGTTTCAGCTGTTGTTGCATGGCGGCACTTTAAAAATGTATTAGAGGGGAATGGTGGGCTCGTTATCGCGACGCGGTTTTTTCGGGGACAGCGCATCAAGCACCCGCAGGATGGTGACTCCGGTTCCCGTCAGCGCGCCGCCTACGCCGATCAGCGCGCGGAACACCATGATGCCGAGGAAAATCGTAAAAAACATTTTCACGGATTCATTCATTTCAAGCTTGCGCACATGGCCGTCGTCGGTGAAGGTGAAGGCGGGGGCTTCCGATCCGGGCATCGCTTTGCCGAACAAATATTTCAGCCCCTCGACGTTTTCGGGGTGATAGATCATCTGCCAGGCAGCGTAGCCGAAGGCCATGACAAGAAGCGCGCCGCTGACGATCAGCACCATGGCGAGGATCATCAGCGGCACACGGATTGGGTTGTCTTGTTCCATTAGTTAGGTACGGGCAGGGCAGGTTGGATTTGCGAGCGGATTTCCTGACGCAGCACATCGATCGGCCAGACTTTGCCTTTCGTCTCGAAATGCCAGAACGTCCAGCCGTTGCAGGAGGGCAGGCCTTGCAGGGCTGCGCCGACCTTGTGGATGGATCCCTTATGGTCGCCGGTATGGTTTCGGGCGACAAGGTTGCCATCCGCGCGGACGCGGGCGGAATAGCGGCGGGAATGGTCGAACAGCACCGCGCCGGGCTGCAGCAAGCCTTGCTCGATGACCTGGCCAAAGGGCACGCGCGGCTCTTCACGCTTTTCGATCGGCTTCAGCATGGCTTCGTCGCCGGTCTTGATCGTGGCAATGCGTTCCTTGGCGTGGGCGATATAGTCCTTTTCGCGCTCGATGCCGATGAAGTCGCGGCCGAGTTTCTTGGCAACCGCGCCCGTGGTGCCCGTGCCGAAGAACGGGTCGAGGATCACGTCGCCGATATTGGTCGATGACAGGATGACGCGGTGGAGCAGGGCTTCCGGTTTCTGGGTCGGATGCGCCTTGTTTCCGTCGCCCTTTTTCAGGCGCTCGGCGCCCGTGCAGAGGGGGATGGTCCAGTCGGAGCGCATCTGGAGGTCTTCGTTCAGCGCCTTCATGGCGTCGTAATTGAACCGATATTTCGAGTTTTCAGATTTCGCCGCCCAGATCAGCGTCTCGTGGGCGTTTGTGAAGCGGCGGCCGCGGAAGTTGGGCATCGGGTTCGTCTTGCGCCATACGATGTCGTTCAGGATCCAGAACCCGAGGTCCTGCAACTGGGAGCCCATGCGGAACACGTTATGATAACTGCCAATGACCCAGATTGCGCCGTCATCCTTAAGCAGGCGACGGGCTTCGAGGAACCATGCCTTCGTAAATTTGTCGTAAGACGCGAAGCTCGAGAACTTGTCCCAGGCGTCATCCACACCGGCAACCTTGCTCTGGTCGGGACGGGTTAGGTCTCCACCAAGCTGCAGGTTATAGGGCGGGTCGGCGAATATCAGGTCGACCGACCGCGCGGGCAAGGATTTCATGATTTCGATGCAGTCGCCGGCAAGAATTTCGTTGCGGGGGAGTGCGATTTTTGAGGGCTTTAGCCCGTTTTTTTCAAGCGTCTTCATAAGAGAATCATGATTCATTCGTGACTCGCCGTCAACGAAAATCTTGAAAAAAGAATCAAATTATTCAGTTGTTTGCAGAACTTTGCTTATCCAGCCTGTTAGAAACCGGTGCGAAACTGCGGCGATGTAACGGAGTTACGCCATGTTTTTCAAGGGCTTCAAGATGCTCCGGTGTGCCGTAACCCGCATTTGTCACCCAGCCGTATTGCGGAAACTTCTTGGCGTGACGGATCATGATTTCGTCGCGGTGATGCTTCGCAATGATCGACGCAGCGGCGATTGAGTAGCTTCTCGCGTCGCCTTTGACAATGGTCAGCACATTCACACCGCGCCCCAGTTTAGGCGGCATGTTGCCGTCAATGAGCGCCGCAACCGGCGGAATTTCCACGAGTTTTTTTAGCTTCATATGCGCCTTGCGCATGGCGAGCAGCGAGGCTTGCAGGATGTTGATCCGGTCGATTTCCTCGACGCTGCATACTCCAACCGATACATGAGCGTATCGGTTTATCATATTGAAAAGAAATTCTCTTTTCTCACGATCTAACTTTTTACTATCGTTGATTTGCGCGAGGATTTCGCCCGGCATATCGGCGCGGCGGATGATGACGGCAGCGGCGACCACGGGGCCGGCCAGCGGTCCGCGGCCCGCTTCATCAATCCCGCAGACATGGCCGTGGCTGTGGCGGTCTTCAAAGCTGAAGTCGGGGGTGTAATCCGGTAGGTCGAGGGGAAGCGGTTGTGCCTTCGCCATGTCAGCCCAAAAAATGCGGTTATTGCCTGACGGCAATTAAACGCATCAGGGGGCGCCATGTAAAGAACATTTTCTGAATCTGGAAACCGTGGCGATTGAGGATCGCCTCCATCCCGCGCTTGGACATATAGATAAAGTTGAGGGGCGGATCGACATAGGACCAGTTCGCGAAGTTGCGCGGCAGGTTAAAGCTGTTGCCGTCGACTTCCTCGATATACAGCAGGCCGCCCGGTTTCACCAGGCGGGCAAGGCCGGCCACGAAGCCTTCGGGGTCGGGCTGTTCGCAGAAAGTTTCGAGGGCGAAAGCGATGTCGTATTTTTCCGGATCGGTCGCGGCGTAGTCCTGCACGCTGATATTCTGGAACAAATCGGGCGGATATTTTTCCTGCGCGAAGCGGATGAAGAAATCATGGCTGTCGATGCCGTAGACTTTCATGCCTTGCAGATGCGCGGCCTTGATCGCATATCCCTGGCGCGCGGCAACGTCGAGGAAACGCTTTCCCTTCAGTTCCGGCGCGATTTTGACGATACGGTCTTTCATCTCGATGATTTCGCGCGCGGGATCGGGCACGTGCGTAATTTGCGGATCGATACTCGCGAAATATGCGTCGAGCTCGTCTTTCATGATCAGCGGCTCTGTCATGACCGTGCCGCAATTTTTGCAGGCATGGAGAATGCAGCCATTTTTTTCGCCCATGGGATAGGGGAAGAACGGCTTCTTGCAGATCAGACAGTCGTGGTCGGCAAATTCTGCGGTCATGCGTTTCTCTAGCTTAAACTTTTTGACGCGATTTCGTAGACATCGTTAGAAATGTCCTTCTCCGACAGGATACGCTTTAATTCTTGCTCCATCAAGGACTTGCGTGCGGCGTCATAGCGTTTCCAGTTACGCAAAGGGTTCAGCAGGCGCGCGGCTGTCGACGGATTGATCGCATTGACCTTGATCACCGTATCCGCCAGCAGCCTGTAACCCGCGCCATCCTTGCGGTGGAACCAGCGCTGGTTGTTCATGGCAAAGGCGCCGACGAGGGAACGAAGGCGGTTCGGGTTCTTGTATGTAAAATCGGGATGGC
>JAQSWE010000205.1 GCA_029266795.1 Alphaproteobacteria bacterium
GCGCGCACATAATGCTGGCCGGCTTCGCTGGCTTTGGTCGAGGCGGTGAAAGCCGAGACGATCGAGCGGGAGAAGAAGTTGTTTGCGTTGGAGAAGTCGTTGTTCATTGGCACACCTAAAGTCTTTCTTTGTTATGTCAGGCCGCAGCGTTTTTGCTTTTTCTTAACGGCGACATTTTGTTTCGTGCCCGCAATCTGCTTCCGCACCGCAGCATTGTCAACAAGGTGCTGAAAATAAAACGAAAATGACCATGAACAGTCGTTATTCAGCAAGATTGAACCCCGCCAGAGTCTGGAGTCAGCAACTTTATTAGTATTCCGTAATATTGAAACAGACGAATCATCTAGGCGCGGGATTTCTTGCGTGTTATGCAAATATGCACAAGCAGGATGTATCTCTATATATGAAGCAGTCATTTAACAGCCGCAGCGCCAGACCCACGGGCCCGATTTCGGGCACGACGCGCAAGCAGCTGGTCGCACGCTTTCTGGATGCGGCGGAGAACGGCGACCGCACGACCATCAACGACATGCTCCGCAATTTCAAACGGCTTGTTCATGCGCAGCGCAAGAAAGACGCTTACGGCATGCGCGCGGATTCGACGGCGCTGCATCTTGCCGCGCGCAACGGGCATATGGGCATCGTGCAGGACCTTGTACAGGCGCATGCGAAGGTGGATGCGGAAGATTACCTCGGCCAGACGCCGCTGATGGAGGCCGCGATGTTCGCGCGCGGGGATATCACCAAATTCCTGCTGCAAAAGGGCGCGGATGCCAATCATAAAGCGTCGGAGGGTTATACGCCCCTGATGTATGCGGCGCGCAACGCCGCGCTCGACACCGCCAGCCACTTGCTCGACCATAAAGCCAAGATCAATGCGCGCAGCGAGGCGATGGACAGCGCGCTGCATTTCGCCATCCATGCCGAACCCTGCCCGCAGCCCATCATCCAGTTTTTGCTGGATCGCGGCATCAACGCCAAGTTGCGCAACCTCGAGGGCAATACGGCGGAGGAGGAGGCGCGGAGCGCGGGTAAGGACACGACGGCGGATTTCATCAAGAACAGGGCTGCCATCGCCCTGCTGACGCGCCAGCGCCGCGAAGTAGCGACCTACAAGGAATGCTTCAGCAAGGTCGCGGCCCCGTTCCAGCACGGCGCGGGCAAGCCGCTGCACGGCCCGCAGACCGCGCATTTCAAAAAGAAACCCAAAGCCGAGGCCGCGCCGTAATGTCCCTCCAGCTGGAACAATTCCTCGACCTCGCCGCGCGCGGCCATCACCAGGGCGTGCGCAACATGCTGGCGGCCTATCCCGATCTCGCCAAGCAAGCCGTCACCGACAAGGCGATCAAACAGGTGCATGGCACGACCGCGCTGCATTTGGCCGCCTTTCACGGGCATCTGGCGGTGATGGAAATTTTGCTGGCGGCGGGCGCGGATATCCACGCGAAAAACATCGTCGGGGAAACGCCGCTGCTGGTCGCCGCGTCAAAGCGGCATGCCCATGCCGTCGAATGGTTGCTGGAACGCGGCGCGGATGCGAATCTTTCAAATGCCCAGCTCTATACGCCGCTGATGTCGGCGTCGCGTGCGGGCTGCCCGGATTGCGTCACCGCCTTGCTGAAGCATGGCGCGGTGGTGAATGCCGTGAACCGCGAGCTGCAAAGCGCGCTGCATTTCGTGGTCTGGGCGGATAAGGCGGGCGATGCGGAAGAAACGATCCGCGTGCTGCTGGCGGGCGGTATCGATGAAACCCTGCGCGACAAGATGGGCAACACCGCGCTGGACGAAGCGCGCCACATGACGTTCGAAATCGAAACGCCGCTGGAATCGGAAATCAATATCGTCGTCGAACGTCGCGCGGAAATTGCGCGCAAAATCGGTGTCGAAGAACAAATCCAGCGTTTGAAAAACGGGGCAGGGCAGGCCTTGCCCGCACCGCGCACGGCGTCGTTCAAACCGAAAACGCCCTAGCCCGACAATTTTTTTGAAACATTATTGCGAAATTCCCGCGCCGGACTCCGCGTCGCGATCTTAACACTTGTTTAACGAGTCAGTGATATTCTGGAGCGACTCAAATAGTTGAAATTCGCCTCCGTTCTTACCATATCTTTATAACAGTCGGCATGATTTTATGCGGCTGCCGTGGATAGGAAAAATGGACGGTTTGCGGCTGAAAAAAAGTTTTTCTCAGGAAGCCCCGTTTTTCCTGAGCATTGTTGCGGGTCAAGAAAAAATATGGCCCGCGATGAAAATTTATCTCGGCCCGATTTCTAGACAGACCCCCAAGATGTGGTATGCTTTCCCTTATCAGGTCACAAGGCTTAGTGCCTTTACCTGTATTTCCTCGGTCTGCTTTTCAATCAATTTGAATGGCTTATCGCGGAGAGTCGAAGCTAAAAACAATAAAAAAAGAAACAATCGAAGTATTACCGGGGAGATGATTCATGTTTGACGTTGCACAAGTGGCGAAGGGCGCCAAGGTCGTTATTGACCGCGCACGCGATTCCAATTTGACGGAATTCGGCAAGGCGACTCTGCTGGACCGTTACCTGCTTCCTGGCGAGTCCTTCCAGGATCTTTTTGCGCGCGTCGCCATGTCCTATTCGGATGATGCCGCCCATGCGCAGCGTCTTTATGACTATATCTCCAAGCTCTGGTTCATGCCCGCCACCCCCGTTCTCTCCAACGGCGGCACCGATCGCGGCCTGCCCATTTCCTGCTTCCTGAACGAAACCGATGACTCGCTCAGCGGCATCGTTGACCTCTGGAACGAAAACGTCTGGCTCGCGTCGCGCGGCGGCGGTATCGGTTCCTATTGGGGCAACCTGCGCTCCATCGGCGAAAAGGTCGGCAAGAACGGCAAGACCTCCGGCATCGTCCCGTTCATCCGCGTGATGGACTCTCTCACCCTTGCCATTTCCCAAGGTTCGCTCCGCCGCGGTTCCGCTGCCGTGTATCTCCCCATCTCGCATCCCGAGATCGAGGAATTCATCGAAATGCGCAAACCCTCGGGCGGCGATCCCAACCGCAAGGCGCTCAACCTGCACCATGGCGTTGTCATCTCCGACGCGTTCATGCGCGCTGTTGAAAAAGATGAAGAATGGGCGCTGACCTCCGCGAAAGACGGCACGGTCATCGAGCGCGTCAATGCACGCGCACTCTGGATCCGCATCCTGACCGCCCGCATCGAAACCGGCGAGCCCTACCTGCTGTTCTCCGACCATGTGAACCGCGCGATTCCGGAACACCATAAACTGGCCGGCCTGAACGTGAAGATGTCGAACCTCTGCTCCGAGATCACGCTTCCGACGGGCAAGGACCACCACGGTCAGGAACGCACGGCAGTCTGCTGCCTGTCATCCGTCAACCTCGAAAACTTCGAGGAATGGGAAGATCACCCGACGTTTGTGGAAGATATCTGCCGCTTCCTCGACAACGTGCTGGAAGATTTCATCCGCCGCGCGCCCGACAGCATGATGCGCGCGAAATACGCTGCGATGCGCGAACGCTCGATCGGCCTGGGCGTCATGGGCTTCCACAGCTTCCTGCAAACGAAAATGATCCCGCTGGAATCCGTGATGGCGAAAGTCTGGAACAAGCGCATGTTCAAGCACCTGAAGGCAGGCGCCGATGCAGCGTCGGTCAAACTGGCGCATGAGCGCGGACCCTGCCCCGATGCAAAAGAATACGGCATCATGGAGCGTTTTTCGAACAAGATCGCCATCGCCCCGACCGCGTCGATCTCGATCATCACCGGCGGCGCAAGCCCCGGCATCGAGCCGAACTCGGCCAACGCCTACACGCACAAGACCCTGTCCGGTTCGCACCTCGTGCGCAACAAGGCGCTGGAAATCGTGCTGGAAGCAAAAGGCATGAACAACGACGATGTGTGGTCGGATATCACCACGCATGAAGGCTCCGTGCAGCACCTCGATTTCCTCTCTCAGGACGAAAAAGACGTGTTCAAGACCGCGTTCGAACTCGACCAGCGCTGGTTGATCGAACATGCAGCCGACCGCACGCCCTATATCTGCCAGGCGCAGTCGCTCAACGTGTTCCTGCCCGCAGACGTGCACAAGCGCGACCTGCACCAGATTCACTGGATGGCGTGGAAAAAAGGCGTCAAATCGCTGTATTACTGCCGCTCGAAATCGATCCAGCGCGCCGAAAACGCGCATGGCGGCGACGGCAAGCTGAAGAAGGCGGAGCTGAACGCAGCATCGTCGTCCGGCAGCAAATACGACGAATGCCTGGCCTGCCAGTAAACGAATTCCAAAAACTATAACGATAAAAAAAGACACCACGCGAAGACTTGTGAAGCTTTATCATCGGAGAGAACAGACATGCTGAACACAGCTGAACTGCAGACCCTGCGCGCCGTCAACGATCCCGACAGCATTGATCGCGTCTCGCGCTCGCACCTTGAAAAACTCGCCCGCCTCGACCTGATCGAACCCTGCCCGCAGGGCGTCTGCGTCTCGGTCAAGGGCAAGCAAATTCTGGGCAAGTAAACACTACCGTCACCTAAAGGAATAATTCATGTCGCGTCTCCTGACCGAAAATCACGTCTACAAACCCTTCTACTACCCTTGGGCTTACGAAGCATGGCTGACGCAGCAGCGCGTCCACTGGCTGCCTGAGGAAGTGCCGATGGCGGAAGACGTGCGCGACTGGAAAAAGAAACTGACGCCGGCGGAGAAAAACCTGCTGACGCAGATCTTCCGCTTCTTCACGCAAGCCGACGTTGAAGTGAACAACTGCTACATGAAACATTACAGCCAGGTGTTCAAGCCGACCGAAGTGCAGATGATGCTCTGCGCGTTCTCCAACATTGAAACCATCCACATTGCGGCGTATTCGCACCTGCTCGACACCCTTGGCATGCCCGAAGTCGAATATTCGGCCTTCATGAAATACAAGGAAATGAAGGACAAGTTC
>JAQSWE010000011.1 GCA_029266795.1 Alphaproteobacteria bacterium
CACGCTGCGTCCGCTCGACACCGAAACCATCGTCAATTCGGTCAAGAAAACCAACCGCCTCGTGTCCGTGGAAGAGGGTTGGCATTATTCCGGCATCGGGTCCGAAATGGCCGCGCTCATGATGGAGAAATGCTTCGACGACCTCGACGCGCCGGTTGTGCGCGTCTATGGCGCGGACGTTCCCATGCCCTACGCCGCGAACCTTGAAAAGCTCGCGCTGCCGCAGGCGAATGACATCATCGAAGCCGCGAAAAAGGTGGCCTATGCCGCATAACATCCTGATGCCCGCTCTGTCGCCCACCATGACCGAGGGCAAGCTCTCGAAATGGGTCAAAAAAGAAGGCGACAAGGTAAAGGCCGGGCAGGTCCTGGCCGAAATCGAAACCGACAAGGCGACGATGGAGGTGGAAGCTGTCGATGAAGGCACGCTCGCCAAAATCCTCGTCCCCGCCGGCACCGACGGCGTGAAGGTCAACACCCTGATCGCCATTTTGCTGGAAGACGGCGAAGACGCAGCCGCGCTGAAAAACGTCAGCAATGATGTCAAAGCGCCCGCTGCTGCGGCACCGAAATCCGAAGCCGCGCCTGCTGCTGCAAAACCCGCTGCCGCGCCGCAGCCCGTCGCGCATCAGGCAAGCGGCAGCCGCATCTATGCAAGCCCGCTGGCGAAACGCCTTGCCAAAGAAAAAGGCATTGACCTTGCGACCATCAAAGGCTCCGGCCCGCATGGACGCATTGTGAAGTCGGACCTCGAAGGCGGGAAGGGCGGTCAAGCTGCTCCTGTCGCCGCCGCTGCTGGCGCACCGAAAGCCGTGGCACATGCCGCAAGTCCCGATGCGAAGGCGCTGGCGGATGCTTATGGCATCCCGTACAAGCTGATCCCAAACAACGGCATCCGCAAGGTCGTTGCGCGCCGCCTGCTGGAATCTAAGCAGACCGTCCCGCATTTCTACCTCTCGGTCGATTGCGAGCTGGATGCATTGCTGGCGGTCCGCAAACAACTGAATGACGCGGGCCAGAGCTATAAAATCTCCGTCAACGATTTCGTCATCAAGGCGACGGGCGTCGCGCTTGCGCAATATCCCGCCGCAAACGTCTCGTGGACCGATGAAAACGTCGTGCAGTACGAACGCGCCGATGTGTCGGTCGCGGTTGCAACCGCCAACGGCCTCATCACCCCGATCATCAAGGACGCCGCGAACAAGAGCCTGAAGGACATTTCCAACGAGATGAAGGAACTGGCCGGCAAGGCGAAAGACGGCAAGCTGAAGCCCGCCGAATTTCAGGGCGGCACCATTTCCGTCTCCAACCTCGGCATGTTCGGCATCAGCAACTTCGCCGCCATCGTCAACCCGCCGCAGGGGGCGATCCTCGCCATCGGCGCGGGCGAACAGCGCGCGGTCGTGAAAGACGGGCAAGTTAAGGTCGCAACCGTGATGACCGTCACCATGTCGACCGACCACCGCTGCATCGACGGCGCGATTGGCGCTGAATACCTGCAGGTGTTCAAGAAGCTGATCGAAAACCCGATGAGCCTGATCTTGTGAGCAAGACGGTCACGCCATTCCTGATGTTCGAGGGCAGGGCGGAAGAGGCGATGAATTTCTACATCTCCCTCTTCGGCGACGGCCGCATTGATGACATCAAGCGTTATCCCGCCGGCGGCGCGGCCAAGGCCGGATCGGTCATGACCGCGCGCTTCACCATAGGCGACCAGACCTTCATGGTGACCGACAGCATCGTGAAACATGAATTCACCTTTACCCCCGCCATGTCGATCTTCGTGGAATGCGCGGACGAGGCGGAACTGGCCGACCGTGCCGTGACGCTGGCCGATGGCGGGCAGATTTATATGCCGATGGATAATTATGGTTTCAGCAAAAAATTTGCCTGGGTCGGCGACCGCTTCGGCGTTTCGTGGCAATTGAATCTTCAGTAGGAGTTTTCCCATGAGCGAACAGCAATTCGACATCGTCGTGGTGGGCGCAGGCCCGGGCGGTTATGTGGCCGCCATCCGTGCCGCGCAGCTGGGTTTCAAGACCGCGATTGTGGAGCGTGAAAACCTCGGCGGCATTTGCCTGAACTGGGGCTGCATCCCGACCAAGGCGTTGCTGCGGTCATCCGAAATCCATCACCTGCTGCATAACCTCGACGCCTACGGCCTCAAGGCGGATAACATCTCTTTCGATTTCAAGAAAATCATCGACCGTTCGCGCAAAGTCGCGGGGCAGCTCTCAGGCGGCATCAAGCACCTGATGAAGAAAAACAACATCACCGTTTTCGACGGCACCGGCAAGCTGCTGGGCAAGGGTAAGCTGTCGGTAACAAAAGACAACAAGCCGGTCGCCGAGCTGAAAGCACCGCATATTATCATCGCTACCGGTGCCCGCGCCCGTGTGCTTCCGGGTCTGGAGCCCGACAAGCTGGTCTGGACGTATCGCGAGGCGATGACGCCGTCCGAAATGCCGAAATCGCTGCTGGTCATCGGCTCCGGCGCGATCGGCATGGAATTTGCCAGCTTCTACAGAAACATGGGCGCGGAAGTGACCGTGGTTGAATTGATTGACCGCATCCTGCCCGTCGAAGATGCCGATATCTCCGCTTTCGCGCGCAAGGCGTTCGAGAAACAAGGCATGAAGATCATGACCGGCGCAAAAGTCGCCAAGCTGAACCGCGGCGCGAATGACGTGGAAGCCGAAGTCGATATCGGCGGCAAGATCGAGAAGATCAAGGTCGAGCGCGTGATTTCCGCCGTCGGCATCGTCGGCAATTCCGAAAACCTCGGTTTTGAGAATACGAAAGTGAAAGTCGATCGCGGCCATATCGTGGTCAACCAATGGCTACAGACGGACGAACCCGGCGTTTACGCCATCGGCGACGTCGTGCAAGGCCCGTGGCTGGCGCATAAGGCGAGCCATGAAGCGATCATCTGCGTCGAGAAAATCAAAGGATTGAACGATGTTCATCCGCTTAAGATCGACAACATCCCGGGCTGCACCTATTGCATGCCGCAGGTGGCATCCGTCGGCCTGACCGAAGCGAAGGCGAAAGAAAAAGGCTATACGGTGAAGGTCGGCAAATTTCCCTTCATCGGCAACGGCAAGGCAATCGCGCTTGGCGAACCGGAAGGCTTCGTCAAAACCGTATTCGACGCAAAAACGGGCGAGCTGCTGGGCGCACATATGATCGGCGCCGAAGTGACGGAATTAATTCAGGGCTACGGCATTTCAAAAACGCTGGAAGCAACCGAGATCGAATTGATGCACACTATCTTCCCGCATCCGACCTTGTCGGAGATGATGCATGAGTCGGTGCTGGATGCGTATGGTAAAGTTATTCATATGTAAGCCTTAACCCCGGCCTTCGCCGGTGTTTCTCTTTTTTAACTCAACACCTTCTCAAAATACTCCAGATCCGTCTTGCCGAGCTTGCCGCGGTGGACGAAGGTGTAGCCGCATTTGCGGTAGAATTCTGCCGCACCACCGGGGCCGACGAAGGCATCGAGGCGCACGGCGCGGACGCGCAGTTTAACGGCGCGGTTTTCGATTTCGTAGAGGGCGGCACGGCCCAGACCCTTGCCCTGGAATTTCGGGTCGATCGACATGTTGCGCAGGTAGCAGGCGGGCGCGCTCTGGCGCTTGAACCACGGCTTTGACTCCCGGTCGGTCTTTTCGACGTCGAGGGTGAAGGTGCCGGCGAGCTTGCCGTCATCGATCACGACGAACAGCGTATTGTCGGTCAATTTATGCAGCACCGTGTTTAGCAGCGAGATTTTTGACCATGGGCCTTTGCCAAATTTGCGCGTCAGTTCGTCCGCCGCATCCTTGCGCAGCTTGTAGATATCCAGCACCTCGCTCAGTCGCGCGCGTCGGATATTGGCCATTTTAAATCCCCCGAGAATCCTTGTGGTCGCTTTCCTGCGACTCTGTTCAATAACTTTGCCATAGATATCAATGCCTTGCAAGTTTCCCGAAAAAGAGTTGCCGTTTGGCAAAACACGGCTAAATTACTGACCATGGATAACGAAACCGACACAGCTCCCGAAGCCAACGAAAAGAAAAAATCCGAGTTCCGCCACCCGGAAAAGCGGAACCGTCCCGACACGCCCATCCTGCGCAAGCCGGAATGGATCCGCGTGAAGGCGCCTGTGTCGCCCGAATATCACGAGACCAAGACGCTCGTGCAGAACCTGAAGCTCAAGACCGTCTGTGAAGAGGCCGCTTGTCCGAATATCGGCGAATGCTGGAAACAGAAACACGCGACCTTCATGATTTTGGGCGCGACCTGCACCCGCGCCTGTTCGTTCTGCAACGTCGCGACCGGCATCCCCGACAAGATGGACCCGTTCGAGGCGGCGCGAGTTGCGATTGGCGTACAGAAGCTGGGCCTGAAACACGTCGTCATCACTTCCGTCGACCGTGACGACTTGGTGGATGGCGGGGCGGAGCAGTTCGTGAAGGTGATCAACGAAATTCGCCGCTTATCGCCCGGCACGACCATCGAAATCCTCACGCCCGATTTCAAAGATAAAGACAACGCGATCGAGCCGATCGTGACGGCGCGCCCCGATGTGTTCAACCACAACCTTGAAACCGTGCCGCGTCTCTATCCCACGATCCGCCCGGGTGCACGTTACTTTACCTCGCTGGAGCTGCTGAACCGCGTTAAGAAAATCGACCCGTCGATCTTCACCAAATCCGGCCTGATGGTCGGTCTTGGCGAGACGAAGCAGGAAGTGATGCAAGTGATGGACGACCTGCGCGCGGCGGATGTCGATTTCCTCACCATCGGCCAGTACCTGCAGCCGACGCCGAAACATGCGGCTGTCGACCGTTTCGTGACGCCGGAAGAATTCAAGTCGTATGAGACAATCGCGCGCGGCAAAGGATTTTTGATGGTGGCGGCGTCGCCGCTGACGCGTTCATCCTACCATGCCGATTCCGACTTCGAGAAAATGCGCAGCGCGCGCGAGGCGAAGCTGGCCTCGGCTGGCAAGTAAATGCCCTCCCATTCCGAAAAACGCATCCTGCCGTATTCGTCGGAACAGCTGTTCGACCTTGTGATGGATATCGAGAAATATCCGGAATTCCTGCCGTGGTGTCTTGCCGCGCGCGTGAATGAAAAACGCAAGGCGGATTTGAGCGCGGATGTGATTGTTGGGTACGGCCCGTTCCGCGAAAAGTTTTCCTCGCATGTAAAATTCAAGCGTCCGAAGGAAATCGAAGTCCATTACCTGCAGGGGCCGATGAGCCAGCTGGAAAACAAATGGGTGTTCAAGGATGTGCGTGGCGGGCAATGCGAGGTCGATTTCTATATCGACTTCTCTCTCAAAACGAAACTATTTGAAAAAATCGTCGACCAGTTTTTCCACCGCGCGCTTGTCAAGATGATCAACGCTTTCGAGGCGCGTGCGCTGCAGCTTTACGGCGGCAAGAAGCACTAAACGCTATCGATTTCGCGCTTGATGAAGTTGAGCGCCGTTTCGACAGTTTCTAGGCGCACGGCGGAGCGGTCGCCGCCGAACAGGTTCTTCACCGCGAAACTTTTCCCCGTTTTTCCGTTCGCAACACCGATATAGACGAGGCCGACAGGCTTGCTTTCGGTTGCACCGCCTGGTCCGGCGATACCGGTGGCGGAAATGGCGATGTCGGCTTTCGATGCCGCGAGCGCGCCGGTTGCCATTTGCAAGGCGACTTCATCGCTGACCGCGCCGGTGCGTTCCAGCAGCGCGCGGTCGATGCCAAGTTCTTTTATCTTTGAATCGTATGAATAGGAGATGTATCCGCGGTCCACCACATCGGATGATCCCGGCACTTCGGTGAGGCACGCCATAATCAAACCGCCCGTGCAGGACTCAGCAGAAACAAGCTTGATTTTCTTGGCGCGCGCTTCGTTCAAAATAGCGGCGGCAAGGCTCAGCAGGTGTTCGGGGAAAAGTGCCATGGATGCTTTCTAGTTCGGGAGGTAGAACAGCGCAACGCCGCAGACGCCCGGGAAGGCGTAAATGCCCGCAACCACGTCGTCCATCATCACATCCGCGCCGTTGCGGCTGCGCTTGTCGTAGAATGACGCCGGCCATGGTTTGTAGATATCAAACAGGCGGAACAGGAAGAACGCGACCCACCACAAATCCCAATGCGTTTCGGCGGGAATGGCAGCGATCCACATACCGACGACTTCATCGACGACGATCGACTGGTCATCGGTCGCGCCGGATTTTTTGCCGAAGCGGTCGGCGGCAACCGTGCCGATCAGCAGCAGTGCCATGGCGGCGCAGCCAAGCGCGACGGGCCCCCCATACATCGCAATCACATATCCAACCGGCATCGCGGCCAGCGAGCCCATGGTGCCGGGGGCAGGACGCAGGAAACCGGCGCCGAACCACGACCCCAGCCAGCAATGCCATTCCGAAAATTTCATGCCTCCCGGAATCGGCTTGATGCGGGGGCGCAGCTTCTTGATCCAGCCCCAGATTTTTTCGCGCCAGATGACGATGGGCAGCAGCAACAGCAACAGGAGGCCGATCTGCGGTGCGGTGATGCCGCTGGCGGCTGCCTGCAGGTCGGCGGCGGTCGGCGCGTGATGCGTCGGCGGTACGCCGGTTTCGGCGGTCGTCTCGGTCGTTTCTGTCTTGGTGGCCGTCGATGCCATTTACGTTCCCCATTTCCTGATATCATCATCCCGCAGGACGGGGCGCGATGTAAAGGGCAGGCGCACGGTCGCAACCGCTTCCGCCGCGATGCCTTCACGTCTTCCGGTAAATCCGAGACCTTCGGTCGTCGTCGCCTTGACGCTCACGCGATTGAGGGGCAGGGCAAGAATGCCTCCAATCCGTGCGCGCATAGCATCGCGGTGCGGGCCAATCTTGGGCGCCTCGCAGATGATCGTCACATCGACATGCGTGATGATGCCACCCTGCGCGGCGACCAAACCGGCAGCATGGCGCAGGAATGTCGAACTGTCGGCATTTTTCCAGCGGGCATCGGTTGGCTTGAAGTGCATGCCGATATCCCCATCACAAATCGTGGCGAGCAAAGCGTCGGTAATGGCATGCAGGCCGACATCGGCATCTGAATGGCCTTCCAGCACATGCGTGTGTTGCAATTCCATGCCGCATATCATCAGCTTGCGGCCTGCTTGTTCAACCAGTTTGTGAACGTCATACCCCGTGCCCGTGCGGATATCGCCGCAGCGGGCGGCGATCGTCTGTTCCATCAGTGCGAGGTCTTCTGGGTGCGTAACCTTGAAATTACCCTTTTCTCCCGCGACAATTTTAACGGCTGGACCGGCGATTTCGCATAGTGCGGCGTCATCGGTGAGCGACTTATCCGCATGCTGGCGGTGCAAGGCAAGGATGGTGTCAAATTTGAAACCCTGCGGGGTCTGGATAGCGTAAAGGTTGTCGCGGCTCTCCGTTTTTACACTGGCGCCATTTGTGCGCTTGATGGTGTCAGTGACAGGCAGACCCGGGATAACGGCTTCGTTTATTTTTAGTGTAATGCAGATATTTGTTATCAATTCGGTAGAAAGTCCCGGGCGGGCAGCATCGTGGATCAGGACATAATCAGGCTTGTCGCGTCTGGCGATTTCCTCAAGCCCTTTGAGCACCGACTGCTGGCGCGTACCGCCGCCATGGATGGCGGAAATACCCGGCGCAATTGCGGCGAACTGTCCGGCGTGGTCAGGATGAATGGCGACATAAACTGATTTAATATCAGGATGTTGTGAGAAGATATCTACAGACCAGTTGAGGACAGGTCTACCTAGCAGGGGAAGATATTGTTTAGGCACATCCGCGCCGAAACGCTCGCCCGAACCTGCAGCGACGATAAGGACAGCGATATTGGGCTTTTTATTATTCATAATACTACGAAACAGGATTTCCAAGCTGATCAGCCGTTACTTTAGTGACATGGTATATAGCGGTCAACGCTTGTTATTTGCCTAAAAATCGGGCAAAAAAGCCCTGTGCATAAAAAATAGGCGGGAGTAACCGTCTGCATAAATATTAGGCACGAGGTGTTGTGATGTCCGGATTGAAAGAGACTGTAAAAGTTCTGACGCTTGCCCGTGCGCCTGAAACACCTGCGCTCGCCATGCTTCAGGCGCTCCCGGATGCGGTGCTGGCCGTCATGACGGATGGCCGCATCCTGTTTTCCAACCACGGCGCGCAGGCATTCTTCGGGATGGGCGAAAAGGCGCTTGCGGGTAAAACGCTCGCAACACTGCTCGGCGACGACAGTCCCGCCCAGGATACCCTCCAATCATGCCAGTCGATCACGCTTCATGACCTCACCCTGCTCGGCAAGCCGGTGGCGAGCCTTGGGGTCGTGCCAATGGAGGAGGGGTGGTTCATGCTGGTCATCCGTCCCGATACGACGCTGTCCAAAAACGGCTGGACGTCGAAAATCAAAAATTCCATCAAGCCCGCGCAGCATCTGGCAAGGATGTTGGCGCATGAAATCAAAAACCCCTTGTCGGGCATCCGGGGCGCGGCGCAACTGCTGGCGACATCCGTCCAGTCGCCAGATGACCGCGAACTGGCGGAACTCATCGCGGCCGAAACCAGCCGCGTCTTCCGCCTGATCGACAAGGTCAATGTCTTCGACGACGCGCCGCAGGAGCAATATGCGCCCGTGAACCTGCATGCGGTCATGGAACACGTAGAGAAAATCGCACGCTCGGGTTTTGCTGGCGTGAGGATCCACCGGCGTTATGACCCGTCGTTGCCTGATGTGCATGGGCATTATGACCGCCTTGTGCAAGCCGTGCTAAACCTTGTGAAAAACGCGGCAGAAGCGGGCGCGCAGGAAGTTACCCTGCATACGTCATACGAAATGGCAGCAGGTTTCCATCCCGAAAGCCGCGCACGGCTGCCGGTATGCGTTGCAATTGAAGATAACGGCACAGGCATCGACGGCGAAACGCAGAAAACGCTGTTCGAGCCATATCACACGACCAAGCCGGGTGGCGAAGGCCTCGGGCTTGCGGTTGTTTCAAAAATTATCGATGACCATGGCGGCACGGTGGATGTTTCCAGCCGTCCCGGAAAAACGATATTCAAGCTTAACCTTCCGCGAGGAGACGGCAAATGACAGCTGCGAAAACCATTCTGGTCGCGGATGATGAAGCCTCGGTCCGCACCGTATTGTCGCAAGCTCTCAAACGCACGGGATACGACGTGAACGCGACCGATAACGGCGCAACGCTGTATCAATGGATTCTGGAAGGGAAGGGTGACCTCGTCATTACCGATGTCATGATGCCGGGCGAAAACGGGCTCGACCTGCTGCCGAAAATTTTGCAAAAACGCCCCGGCATGAAGGTTATTGTCATGAGCGCGCAGAATGCGCTAACGACCGCGATCGCGGCGTCCGACAAAGGCGCGCTCGATTTCCTGCCGAAGCCGTTCGATATTGACGAATTGCTGGCGACCGTCGCGGGCGTGTTCCGCAAATCTGTCGCCGTTGCGAACGATACCAGCGAAACGATAGATGCGCTCGACAAGGCCTTCGTCGTCGGCCAGAGCCGCGCGATGCAGGATATTTACCGCACCGTCGCCCGCTTGCGCAATTCGGACCTGACTGTGTTGATTTCCGGTGAATCCGGCACCGGCAAGGAAGTCATCGCCCGCGCCCTGCACGAATACAGCCGCTGGAAATCCGGCCCCTTCGTCGCCATCAACATGGCCGCCATTCCACGAGAACTGGTGGAAAGCGAATTGTTCGGCCATGAAAAAGGCTCGTTCACCGGCGCTACGCAGAAAACACAAGGCCGGTTCGATCAGGCGCAGGGCGGCACCCTGTTCCTCGATGAAATCGGCGATATGCCGTATGAAGCGCAGACACGCCTGCTGCGCGTGCTGCAAGAAGGCGAATTCACGAGCGTCGGGGGGCGTCGCGCCACCAAGACGCGTCTGCGCATTATCGCAGCAACCAACAAGGATTTGCCATCGCTTGTCCGCGCGAACAAGTTCCGTGAAGATTTATATTACCGTTTGAACGTCGTTCCGTTGCGTATTCCCGCGCTGCGTGAAAGATCCGATGACATCCCAGCGCTTGTCCAGCATTTCATCGCCAAATCCGGTATTTCGAAAGTTTTTGAAGCCGATGCCATGGCTATGCTGCAGCGGCACGTGTGGCAGGGCAATATCCGCGAGCTGGAAAATTTCACACGCCGTCTCGCCGCGCTTTGCCCGCAGGATATCATCGATGCCGAGACGGTACGCGATGAAATGAAGAACCTCGCGCCCGCAACGGTGTCCACCGCCAACCGTGGTGAAATTATCAGCTTGCTGATGCAGGACTATTTTGCCGCGCCTCCGCAGGGAGGCATTTACGAGCCTCTGCTGCGCGAGCTTGAAAAACCGTTGATCGAGAGGGTGCTGCAATTGACGAATGGCAACCAGATCAAGGCCGCCGAGATGCTGGGCCTCAACCGCAACACATTACGCAAAAAAATCCGCGATCTTGGCGTGGAAGTCCGGAGGGCGTCATGATGGAAGCGGAAGCTGCAAGCTTGCCCCAAGGCCTCGCCGCGCGCCTGTTGCAAAAGGCCGAGCATGTCACGCAAATGCGTTACTTTACCGTTACACTGACGATTGTTGCCGTTGTATCCTGCATCGTCACCGGTGCTGTCATGAGCGCGCCAGCCGCTGATACGAATGCGGGTTACTGGTTACTGAACTTCGACCTCGTCGTCCTGCTGCTGCTCAGCGCTGTTATCGCGCGCCATATCGCGCGTGTCTGGACGGAGCGCCGTCGCGGAATTGCAGGATCGAAGCTCCATGTGCGGCTCGTTTCACATTTCATTTTGTTGGCGGCAGCGCCCGCGATCATGATGGCGGTATTTTCGTCCGTGTTCCTTTATTACGGCGTCCATGCGTGGTTCAACGAACGCGTCAGCACGGCAATTATTGAATCGCAGGAAGTCGCGAAGGCGTACCTGAAAGAACATACACAGGTGATGCGTGCCGACGTTCTGGCCATGGCAAACGACCTGAACCGCGGCTCCGCCGAATTGACGTCAAACCCTGCACTGATGAACAAAGTGATCGAGACGCAGTCAATGCTGAGGAACCTGTCGGAGGTTGTCATTTTCCGCAGTGACCGCAGCGTCATTGCCCGCTCGCGCCTTTCTTTCTCGCTGGAAATGGACCCACCTTCGGACAAGCTGTTGCAGGAAGCTGACAGCGATGTGGTTCTAATCCCCTCGGCTGACGGCGGTGACCGTATACGTGCGATCGTGAAGCTCGACCGGTTTATCGACGCATATTTATATGTCGGGCGGCTTGTTGACGCGAGCGTGTTGGCACATATGCAAACAACGCAGACAGCGGTGGATGAATATCAGGTGCTGGAAGGTCGGCAGAAACAGATGCAGGTTCTGGCGATGGGGATGTTTATCGCCGTCGCGCTGCTGCTGCTGCTGGCGGCGGTCTGGTTCGGGCTTGCCTTTTCGGAGCAGTTAGTCGCGCCTGTCAGCGCGCTCATCACAGCAGCGGAGCGTATTCGAGCAGGTGATTTGTCCGCGCGGGTGTCCGATAACCAGCAGGACGACGAAATCGGCATGCTTGGCCGTGCTTTTAACCGCATGACCAGCCAGCTGGAGGGGCAGCAGGCGGAACTCCTCGCAGCGAACCGGATGCTGGATGAACGTCACAGGTTTACAGAAGCCATTCTGGCAGGCGCATCGTCGGGCGTGATCGGGTTGAACCGCAAAGGGGAAGTCACGCTTGCCAACCAGATGGCGCAGGAGTTGCTTCTCGGCGACAGCGCAACGCTGCTCACCACGCATAAGCTGGAAGATTTCATTCCTGATGCGAGTGAAATTCTTGTCAAGGCGTTGGAAAACCATGACCGCGCATGGCCGTTGCAAACCGAGTATGCGATTGGGGCGGGTCCGCGCAAGACGATCCTCGTGCGCATCACGGCAGCGCAGGGCGGGGAATGGGCGGTTGCCACTATCGACGACATTTCCAACCTGGTCTCTGCGCAGCGCAAAGCGGCGTGGTCTGATGTCGCGCGACGCATCGCGCATGAAATCAAAAATCCCCTGACGCCCATCCAGTTGTCGGCGGAGCGTTTGAAGCGAAAATATCTTCCGCAAATTAAAGACGATCCCGAAACTTTCGAGAAATGCACGGACACGATCATCCGCCAGGTTGGCGATATCGGCCACATGGTCAACGAATTCTCGGCATATGCGCGGATGCCGGTGCCAGTGAAGCGGATGGAGAACATGGTGGATGTTTGTCAGGACGCGTTGATTCTGCAGCGACAGGCGCATCCCGATATCGGCTTCGCCTTTATCGCCGCTGGCCCGCTTGTCGAGGCGAATTGCGACCGTTCCCAGCTCACTCAAGTCATGACAAACCTTTTACAGAATGCGATAGATTCAATCCATGAGCGTCAGGCAGAGCAACCGGGAGATGGCCGTATCAAAATAGTTGTCGAACAGACAGGTTCGAATATTTCAATATCGGTTGAAGATAACGGCACAGGATTACCCGAAAAGGTCAAAAACCAGCTTCTGGAGCCATATGTCACGACCAAGAAAAAAGGTTCCGGCCTTGGGCTTGCAATCGTTAAAAAGATTATGGAAGACCATGAAGGAAGTGTGGTATTGGAAGACAGCCTTATTCAAGACGCAAAATCAGGCGCTAAGGCTATCCTTGTATTCCCAAGAGATGTATAAGTTGTAATAGAGCAACTAGGTGGTAACTATCATGCAACAGGCAGACATACTTATTGTTGACGATCAGGAGGACATCCGTTCCCTGATCGAAGGCATCCTCCAGGACGAGGGGTACAAGACCCGTTCGGCCAAGGACAGCCAGACCGCGCAGAAGATGATCGCCGAGCGCGAGCCTGACCTGATCGTGCTGGATATCTGGCTGGAGAACAGCGATATGGACGGCATGGAGCTGCTCAAGAAACTCGTCAAATCAAATCCCGGTCTGCCGGTCATCATGATCAGCGGCCACGGCAATATCGAAACGGCCGTTTCCGCGATCCAGATGGGCGCGTATGACTTCATCGAAAAGCCGTTCAAGGCCGACAAGCTGCTGGTTCTCTCGGGCCGCGCGCTTGAAACCTCGCGCCTGAAGCGCGAAAATGCCGAACTGCGCCTGAAGGCGCTTGGCAACGTGTCGGAGCTGCACGGCCATTCGCAACTGATCCAGCAAGTGCGCCAAGGCATCGAGCGCGTTGCGCCGACCAATTCGCGCGTTCTCGTCACCGGCGAACCCGGCACCGGCAAAAGCGTGGCCGCGCGCATGATTCATACGATGTCCAAACGCGCCGACAAGAATTACGTCGTGCTGAACTGCGCGATCATGTCGTCCGACCGGATTGAGCAGGAACTGTTCGGCTCCGAAGGCAGCGGCGGCCGCAAGGAAGGCGTGCTGGAAATGGCGCATAACGGCACCCTCGTGCTGGATGAAATCGCCGACATGCCGCTGGAAACGCAAGCCAAGATCGTGCGCGTGCTGCAAGACCAGAGCTTTACCCGCATGGGCGGCACGGAAAAAGTGGAAGTCGATGTGCGCGTCGTCGCCTCGACCAACCAGAACCTCGCCGAGCTGATGGCGCAGGGCAAGTTCAGGCAGGATCTGTATTACCGCCTGAATGTCGTGCCAATCGAAATTCCGGCACTGCAGGAACGCCTTGAAGACATTCCGCTGCTCGCGCAGTTCTTCATGGACTTGGCAGCGAAAACTGCGAACGTCCCGCCGCGCAAATTCGCGGATGACGCGATGGCGCTGATGCAGGCTTATGACTGGCCGGGCAACGTGCGCCAGCTGCGCAACGTCATCGAATGGCTGCTGATCATGGCACCCGGTTCCGCGCAGGTCGCCATCACAGCGGAAATGCTGCCCCCCGACCTGAAACTTCAGGCGGTCGAGATGATCCGCGGCCGGGAAGGGGTCGAGTTGATGTCGAAACCCCTTCGTGAAGCGCGCGAGATTTTCGAGCGTGATTACCTCCTCTCTCAAGTCAACCGCTTCGGCGGCAACATCTCCAAAACCGCCGGTTTCATCGGCATGGAGCGCTCCGCGCTCCATCGTAAGCTCAAATCGCTTGGCATCCAGGCCAACGACAAGGAACGGGCAGAAGGCTAAAATCAAATGAAAGTCGTTATCTGCGGCGCTGGCCAGGTGGGAACATCCATCGCGGCCTATCTGGCGGAAGAAGGGAACAACGTCTCCCTCATCGACCGCAGTCCCGAACTCATCGCGGACGTCAACGAGAACCTCGATGTCACTGGCATCGTCGGCCACGCCTCCAGCCCCGATGTGCTGGATCAGGCGGGCACGGCGGATGCCGAGATGCTGATCGCCGCGACCTATTCGGATGAAGTCAACATGGTCGCCTGCCAGGTTGCGCATTCGCTGTTCCGCGTACCGATGAAGATTGCGCGCATTCGTGCGGGCGCGTACCTGAACCCGCAATGGTCGAACCTTTACAGCCGCGATCACCTGCCGATCGATGTCGTGATTTCACCGGAGGTGGAGGTCGCGCGCTCTATCGCCAACCGCCTGCGCGTACCCGGCGCATTCAACATCATTCCCATGGCGGACGGCCTTGTCCAACTAGTGAGCGTGATCTGCAAGGCGAATTGCCCGCTGGTGCATACGCCCCTGAAACACCTGACCTCGCTGTTCCCCGACCTAACAGTCGAGATCGTCGCGATCATTCGTGGCGCGCAACAGATTATCCCGTCGGGCGACGACGAAATTCTGCCCGGCGACGAGGTTTATTTTGTGTCGTCGACCGACCATCTAGCACGCTCAATGGCGGCATTTGGTTATGAAGACCAACAGGCGCGCCGCGTCCTGATCGTCGGCGCGGGCAAAATCGGCACACTGCTGGCGACAGAGCTGGGCCGTACGCGCAAAGACATCGCCGTGCGTTTGATCGATGCAGATTTCGACAAGGCGCATAGCGCGTCCGATACCCTGCCGGGCGTGACTGTTATTCACGGCGACGGACTTTCTAAAGAAATTCTCGAAGAAGCCAATATCCGTGAAACGGAGGCGCTGATCGCCGTCATGAACCATGACGAGAGCAATATCCTCGCTTCCATGCTGGCGAAACAACATGGCTGCGAGCGCGCGATTACGCTGATTAACAACCCCGCCTTCACCTCGCTCGTCACCAGCCTCGGCGTCGACGCGATTGTGAACCCACGTGCCATTACGGTTTCGACAATCCTGCAGCATGTCCGCCGTGGCCGTATCAAGGCCGCCCACAGCTTGCGCGACGGTTTCGCGGAAATTCTGGAAGTTGAAGCGCTTGATACATCTGCCATCGTCAACATTCCTATCCGCGAGATCAAGCGTCCGAAAAACATGATCTTCGGGCTGATCGTGCGCGGCAAATCAATCATCACGCCGCGCGCCGATACGGTCATCAAGCCTGACGATCGCGTCATCATTCTGGCCGCTCACGACCAAGTAAAGCGCGTGGAGCAGATGTTCGCCGTCCGTCCGGAGTATTTCTAATGCCGCGCATCGCCTATGTTTCGGGCCGCTACATCCCCCATGCTGATGCCGGCGTCCATATAGAAGACCGCGGATTCCAGTTCGCCGACAGCGTCTATGAAGTCGTCGCGCTTGTTAACGGTCGTTTGTGCGATGAAGTCGGCCATCTGGATCGCCTTGAACGATCACTGGGTGAACTGCGCATCAAGATGCCGATGCCGCGCCGCTCGATGGAAATGACCTTGCGTGAAATGGTACGCCGTAATCGTATTCGCAACGGCATGCTTTATATGCAAGTTACGCGCGGCGTCGCGCAGCGCGATTTCGTGTTCCCAAAAAAATCTGACACCACGCTTGTCATGACGCTATATCCGGCAAAATATGACATTCCCGTCCGGAAAGCCGCCGTCAAAAAAGTCATCACCGTTCCCGATATCCGCTGGAAACGCCGCGACATCAAGACAACCGCCCTGATCGGGCAGGTGCTGGCGAAACAGGCCGCCGCCGACAAAGGTGCGTATGAGGCATGGATGGTCGATGATGACGGTTTCGTGACCGAAGGCTCGTCCAGCAACGCATGGATTATCGACAAGAACCGCAACCTCATCACCCGCGCGACCGCGAATAACAGCATCCTGAAGGGCGTCACGCGCAGTGCGCTACAAGCGCTGTGCAAAAAAGAAAAGATCAAGATCGTTGAGCGTAAATTTACTGTTGCGGAAGCTTACAAGGCGCAGGAAGCATTCTGCTCCTCCGCCGTCGCACTGATCGCTCCGGTCGTGCAGATCGACGACAAGAAAATCGGCAACGGACAGGCGGGAGAAATCACCTGCAAGCTGCTCGACCTGTACATGGAATACGCCACCAAAACCGGCGGCAAACAAGAACGCTGGAACCCTGCATGACAGCCCTTGCCAAACCCCGCGCGATTATTTTCGATTGGGACGACACGATTGTCGACAATTGGGAAACGGCGTTCAAGGCGCTGAACACCGCGCTTGTGCATATGGGCGTGGAAGCATGGACGGAAGACGAAGCCCGCCGCCGCTCCGGCCCCTCGGCCCGCGACCTCTTCACCGGACTGTTCGGGGCCGACCGCTGGCAGGAAGCCGATAAGGTCTATTACGATACCTTTTGTGCCATCGTTTTCGACAATGTGAGGCAGCATGATGACGCCGAAAACCTGCTGCAGATGCTGCAGGATAATGGCATCGAAATGGGTGTCGTCAGCAACAAGCGCAATCCGCTGCTGAGACAGGAAATCACCCATCTGGGCTTCGACAAGTTTTTCAAAGAAATACTCGGAGCAGGGGAGGCGTCTGCAGATAAGCCTAATCCTGCGCCATTACTGCTCGCACTGGAACGCATGGGCATCGAGCCGGGTCCCGATGTCTGGTATCTGGGCGACAGTCATACCGACATGATGTGCGCGCTCGCCGCAGGCTGCACGCCGATCCTGATCGAAACGAAAACGCCGCCAGAAGATCTGCTGATCAAGAACCCGCCAGCCCAGCGTTTCCGCCAGCACAAGGACCTTATGGAATACGTGCGGGGCTATTTCGGCGGCCCGCGCCCGTAACGGCATTAATTTCACTTGTGAAGCCCCTGATTCGCCTATAGATTTTTAGAGGTGGCATAGATCAAGTGCCCTTTAAAAACGATCTATTTAGAAGCCGAGGGAATAATAAAAAATGTCGGACAAAAGCCAAAACCTTCAGGACAAGTTCCTCAATAAAATCCGCAAAGAAAAAATGTCCGTCACCGTATTCCTGGTGAACGGCGTCAAGCTGCAGGGTATTATCACCTGGTTCGATAACTTTTCGATGCTGCTGCGCCGCGATTCACATTCGCAGCTGATCTATAAGCACGCGATCTCCACCATCATGCCCGCATCGCCCGTTCGCCTGAACGATGATGACGGCGCGGAAGTCGAAGCGGGCGATAACTCAGCCCCCCACGCTTAAATTATAAAGAATCCAATGAGCCAAAAAGTCGTCGTTATTCACCCCGAGCTGTCATCGCATAAAGGGGCGGACGGAAACGTGCGCATCCACGCGCGCATTCCGGAAGCATCGCTGGAGGAGGCTGTTGGCCTTGCCCGCGCCATCAACCTTGACGTCGTCCATCAGGAAATCGTCAAGCTGCCCCGTATCACGCCTGCCACCATCATCGGCAAAGGCACGGTCGAGCGCATCAAGGGCGTGGCCAAGGAACTGGAAGCGAAACTGATTTTCGTCGATTACGCGCTCAGCCCCGTGCAGCAGCGCAACCTTGAAAAAGCATGGGATGCGAAAGTCATCGACCGCACCGGCCTGATCTTGGAAATTTTCGGCGCCCGCGCGCGCACGAAGGAAGGCCAGCTGCAGGTTGAACTCGCCGCGCTCAGCTTCCAGCGGTCGCGCCTTGTGCGGTCATGGACCCACCTTGAGCGCCAACGCGGGGGCTTCGGCTTCATGGGCGGCCCCGGTGAAACGCAGATCGAAACCGACCGACGCCTGATCGATGAACGCGTGCGCCGCTTGAAGGAAGATTTGGAAAGCGTGCGCGCCAACCGCAAGCTGCAGCGTGAATCGCGCAAGCGCGAGCCATATCCGATCGTCGCCATCGTCGGCTATACTAACGCCGGAAAGTCGACCCTTTTTAACCGGCTGACGGGATCTGAAGTTTTTGTGAAGGATTTGCTGTTCGCGACGCTCGACACCACGATGCGCGGTCTTGAACTGCCGTCGGGTAAGCAGGCGATTTTGTCCGACACTGTCGGTTTTATTTCGGAACTGCCGACGCAGCTCGTTGCCGCCTTCCGCGCGACGCTGGAGGAAGTGGCAGAAGCAACCGTCATTCTGCATGTCCGTGATATCGGGCAGGAAAATACCGAGTCCGAGCGCGAGGATGTTCTGACGATTTTGCGCAGCTTGGATATCGACGCGGAACACGATCCGCGCGTGATCGAGGTGCTGAACAAGATCGACAGCCTGCCGGAAGAAGACCATCTGGAACTGGTGCGCCGCACGCAGCGACAGGCCGGACGTGTTGTTGCTGTGTCCGCGATGAGCGGTGAGGGGATCGACACGCTGCTCGGCATGATCGACGACAAGCTGGGCGAGAACCGCCAGATACTAACCGCGCATATCGATATTGCCGATGGCAAGGCGGTCGCGTGGCTTTATCGCCGCGGGCAGGTGCTGGGCCGCAAGGATACGCAGAAACACGCGCAAGTGACCGTTAGCCTGGAGCCGGAAGACGTCGACCGCTTCAACGCGCAGTTCGGCTACAAATGGACCGAACCAAAATCATCAGAGAAAAAAACGGAAAAGAAAAAGCCCCGACCGCGTAAAAAGGCGTAACGCCTTTGCTGGCCGGGGCTTGATTTCGTGGTCTAAAGGTTAGACAGCGGGCGCAGCAGGAGCTGCGGGCTTCGGAGCTTCAGGAGCTTTTTCCACAGCAGCAGCTGCGGGAGCTTCAGCGGCAGGAGCCGTTTCAGCTTTGGGAGCTTCGGGAGCTGCTTTTTTGGTGAACAGGTCCGTCAGTGCTTTTGCCCAAGCTTTGGGTTTGTCGAG
>JAQSWE010000206.1:0-9579 GCA_029266795.1 Alphaproteobacteria bacterium
GACCGCGCGCGGGTGGCAGCGCCCGAGCCCTCCATCGTTTTCTTCGACAGCCAGCTGCGGAAATCGCGGATGGTGGCATCGCCCAGATCATCCATCGACGGCGGCTTGCCCAGATGGCGCATCAGGAAGCCGAAGAAATATTCCATGTCGGATGTGTAGGCCCGCAGCGTGTGTTTCGAGAAATGCTTTTCTAAGGACAGATACGTCACCCATTCCGCATATTTCGCGGCAAGGTCGGGGGCGGTGAGCGGCGGGGTGATGGTGTCGTCCGTCATGGGATTGATTCTAGCACAGGTCTTTCAGGCGTCTATTCCCTTGTCATCCTTCGCTACGCTCAGGATGACAAAAGAGTGTCATACCGGCGAAAGCCGGTATCCACGGACGGCACGAGCAGGGCAGCGCAGTGGCGAACGGTTCGGGGGATAAGGTGGAAGTCCGTGGACCCCGGCTTTCGCCGGGGTGACACAGAAGAATTTAAACGCTCACATCCAGCCAGATGCGGAAGCAGCGTTCCACCACCTGCGCGAGGAAGCCTACCTGGTCGATGGCCTGTTCGGGCGAGAAGGCGTCGGGGTTGCGAGAGCCGAAGGCGATGATGCCGGCGGGGGTGTTGGTGCTGATTTCGATGCGGAGCAGGGCGTGGCTTTTGACCAATCCTGCGCCGGGGCCGAAAATTTCTTCGTGGCCGTTAATGTTGGGTTGCAGCAGCGCGTCGCCGTCGCCCAGCCATGTGCGCACGAAGCCGGGCTTGGCGAAGCGGATGCCGGCCTGATTGATGAACGGCACTTCCTTCGATGTCGCCTCGATCACCAGATTGATGGTGTCGACATCCAGCAGCACGGGCAGGTCCTGCGTAATCGTCTCGATGAATTCCTCGAAGGTTTCCGCTTCCAAAATCACCAGCACGGCGGTCTGGATGCGGCTCTGGTTGCTCATATTGGCGCGGAATGTTTCGATGAGTTCCTTTTGCACCTTATGCGCGTTGGACTTGTCCGATTTCAGGCGCTCGACCAGCACCTGCTGGAAATCGACGACGCCGCGACCGCGGTCCTGACCGGGTGCGGAGAGTTCCTCCAGCAAATCCGGATTGTCGCGGAAGAAATCCTTCTTCTTGCGCAGGAAGGCGATCACGTCTTCTTCGGAAATGTCTTTCGCGGCAGCGGGCATTACGCGGCGTCCAGAATGGTCTGGCCGGTTTTCGCCCAGTCGGAGACGAATGCCGCGAGGCCTTTGTCTGTCAGCGGATGCGCGTAAAGCTGGCGGATGACTTTCGGCGGGATGGTCGCCACATGCGCGCCCACTTTCGCCGCGTCGATCAGGTGGATCGGGTGGCGGATGGATGCCACCAGCACTTCGGTCTTGAAGGCGGGGTATTGCTTGTAAATTTGCACGATGTCCTTGATCAGCTGCGTGCCGTCTTGGCCCACATCGTCGAGGCGACCGACGAAGGGCGAGATGAAGGTCGCGCCCGCTTTCGCCGCGAGGATCGCTTGGGCGGAGGAGAAGCAGAGCGTCACGTTCACTTGCGTGCCGTTATCCGACAGCGCCTTGCAGACTTTGAGGCCGTCGGGCGTCAGCGGCACTTTCACCGCGACGTTTTTTGCGATCTTCGCCAGTTTCTGGCCTTCCTTGAGCATCGTCGCATAATCGGTCGCGGCGACTTCGGCGGAAACGGGGCCTTCGACCACGTCGCAGATTTCGGCGATCAGTTTCAGGAAATTCTTGCCCGATTGCGCGATCAGCGTCGGGTTGGTCGTGACGCCGTCCAGCAGGCCGGTCGATGCCAAGTCCTTGATTTCAGCGATATCGCCGGTGTCGACGAAGAATTTCATTGTGTGCGCCCTTTCGAAAAGCTTCCTTTTGATCCGCGGTTATAGTACCCAATGGTAATGTCGCAATCTAGCCTTTTCAACGCGGGCGAAACGTTAGAGCCCGGCAGCCGCGCGCAGGTGCTGGTGCCTTATCCCTTATCAAGGGCTTACGACTATCTGGTGCCGCAAAACATGCCTGTCGCGGCGGGGGATTATGTAAGGGTACCGCTTGGCAAGCGCGACACAATCGGCGTCGTCTGGACGACCGATGCGGCGGATGCCAAGGTGGATCCCGCGAAACTCAAATCCGTGTTGCAGAAATTCACCTTCGACCCCATGCCGCAGGTGCACCGGCAATTCATCGAATGGGTTGCGCGCTACACGATGTCGGATGTCGGCTCGGTGTTGAAAATGTCCTTGAGCGCGCCCGAGGCGTTGCAGCCGCCGAAATCGGTGCCGGTGTTCACGCTGACCGAGAATATTCCCGTTAAGCTGCCTGCCAGCCGCCAGAAAATCATTGACCTGCTGAAAGACGGCATCCCGCGCCGCGCGGTCGATATCGCGCGCGCCGCCGGCTGCTCCGCCGCCGTGGTGCGCTCGATGGCGGCGGTCGGGCAGTTGCAGACGCTGGCAGGCGCGCCGCCCGCGCCCTGTGAAATGCTGGATATCGCGGAAAACCGTTTATCGTTTTCGCCCGACCAGAAGAATGCGGCGGATGCCTTGCAGAAACTGGCGGCGGCGAACCAGTATGCCGCAGTGCTGCTGGACGGTGTCACGGGCTCTGGCAAAACAGAAGTTTATTTCGAGGCGATTGCGGAAGCCTTGCGCAACGGCAAGCAGGCGCTGATCCTGCTGCCGGAAATCTCGCTCTCCGCGCAGTTTCTGGAACGCTTCGAGCGCCGCTTCGGCGTGCAGCCCGCGCTCTGGCATTCCGAAGTGCCGACGGCACAGCGGCGCGTGACATGGACGGGCGTGGCGGAGGGGAAAACGCGCGTGGTCGTCGGCGCGCGCTCGGCCTTGTTCCTGCCTTTCGCGGATTTGGGATTGATCGTCGTCGATGAAGAACATGACGCATCGTATAAGCAGGAAGAAGGCGTGCTGTACAACGCGCGCGACATGGCGATTGTGCGGGCGCGGCTTGGGTCTTTCCCCATTGTGCTGGTCTCGGCGACCCCCTCGCTGGAAACCATGGTCAATGTGCAGCAGGGCAAATACACCTACCTGAACCTGCCGTCACGCCATGCGGGTGCGCGGATGCCGGATATCAACGTCATCAATTTGAAAGTTACGCCGCCGGAGCGCCAGAAATTCATCGCCCCGCCGCTGCAAAAGGCCTTGCATGAAGTTTTCGAAGCCAAGGAACAATCGCTGCTGTTCCTCAACCGCCGCGGTTATGCGCCGCTGACGCTCTGCCGCACCTGCGGCCACCGGTTTCAATGCCCGTCCTGCGCGGCCTGGCTGGTCGAGCATAAACGTCATTCCAGATTGCAATGCCACCATTGCGGCTTCGCGCAAGCCGTGCCGCGCAACTGCCCGTCTTGTCAGGCCGAAGACAGCTTCGCCGCCTGCGGCCCCGGCGTGGAGCGCATTCAGGAAGAAGTACAGCTGCTGATACCGGAGGCGCGCACATTTATCCTCGCGAGCGACGTCATCACCAGCCCCGGCATGATTTCGGCGGCGGTCCATGATATCGAGGATCATAAATACGACATCATCATCGGCACGCAGATCATCGCGAAAGGCCACCACTTCCCCTCGCTCACGCTGGTCGGCGTGATCGATGCCGATTTGGGATTGGCGGGCGGCGACCTGCGGGCGGGCGAACGCACCTTTCAGCTGTTGCATCAGGTGTCAGGCCGCGCGGGCCGTGCGGAAAAACCGGGCCGCGTGTTTATCCAGACCTATATGCCCGAACAGACGGTCATCAAGGCGCTCGCGAAAAACGACCGCGACGAATTTCTGGCGGTCGAAGCGCGAGAGCGGGAGAAGGCGTTGATGCCCCCCTTCGGACGGCTGGCCGCGCTGATCCTGTCCGACCCCGACGAGAACAAGCTGGATGTTTTCTGCCGCACGCTTGCCCAGAAGGCGCCCCGATACGACGATATCCGCGTCCTAGGCCCCGCACCTGCGCCCATGGGCTTCCTGCGCGGCAAGCACCGGCGGCGGTTTCTGGTCAAGGCGGGCAAGAATTTACCCATCCAGAAATATCTTGCGGAATGGCTCGGGAATGTTAAGGCTCCTTCTAGCCTGCAATTGAAGGTGGATATCGATCCGCAAAGCTTCTTCTGAG
Organism: Alphaproteobacteria bacterium; assembly: GCA_029266795.1. Taxonomy (GTDB): domain Bacteria; phylum Pseudomonadota; class Alphaproteobacteria; order Micavibrionales; family UBA2020; genus JAPWJZ01. The sequence continues at coordinate 4,102 of JAQSWE010000206.1, forward strand.
TCGCTAAGCAATAGTTAATTGCTAAAATATACTAGTTAAATCAAAGAGATATTTTTTGATTTGACAGAATACACCGCGTTGCCGCAGCCGCGCGATCTTCGCCCGCGGCTAATCCGCCCCTTACGGCATAAACACCGTCTTCAGCCGCGTCTTCCGCACCGAAAAATTCTGCCACTCATCGATGTCGCATTCAAACACCGCAAGGGTGGAGGGCGGGAATTTGCCGATGGTTTCGCCATGGGCTTCCGCCAGTTTTTCCGCGATATCTTCCAGCCCCGGATTGTGGCCGACGATGACGATGCTGTCGAACCGGTCATCCGCCTCGCGGATTTCATCGAGGATCGTTTCGGGATGGGCGAGGTAGAGTGATTTCTCGAAGCGCGACGACAGTCCGCCCTGACCGCCAAACAGCCGCGCGGTTGCAATGCGCAGCGTCTCGCGCGTGCGGGTGGAGGTGGAGCAGAAAGCCGCATCGGGAAACAGGTTCTGTTCCCGCATAAAATCGCCGAGGTTCTCGGACTCGTGCTCGCCGCGCGCCGACAGGGTACGGTCGTGGTCGTCCTGCCCCAGCTCTGCGGGGTCGGAATGGGCGTGGCGGAGCAAATATAAAGTCTTCATTTTTCAACGCCTGTCGTGTAAGGCTTGGTGCATAAATATATCCCAGCCATAGCGGGTTGTCATGCCTCAAGCAGCGTCCAAGGATTATGTCGCGGTCCTCGATATCGGGTCGAACGCGGTGCGTTTCGTCGTTTATGACGGGCTGAACCGGGCGCCGTTTAAAATCCATAATGAACGGACCCAGTGCCATCTGGGCAAGCACCTCGCCACCACCGGCATGCTGAACCCTGACGGCGTAGCCTCGGCTTTCGAGGCGATTGGCCGCTATGCGGGCCTGATCAAGGCCATGAAGATCAAACAGGTGAAGGCGGTCGCCACCGCCGCCATGCGCGACGCCAAGGACGGCGCGGATTTTATCAAGCGCGTGAAGGACGAATTCGGCCTGAAGATCGACATCATCGAGGGCGAGGAAGAAGCGCGTTTAGCGTCACAGGGCGTCATGATGAACGGCCTCGGCGCGAACGGGGTGATCGGCGATTACGGTGGCGGTTCGCTGGAACTGATCGTTGTCGAAAAAGATATTGTGAAGCACAAGACCTCGCTCCCCATCGGCGCGCACCGCCTGCACGCGATTCAGGGGGAGGCCGCGCAGCTGAAAGCCATCGACGGTTTCTTGGCCGACACGCCGTTCCTGCAAAATTATCAGGGCCGCGACTTCTACGCGATGGGCGGCGCATGGCGGTCGATGGCGCGCGCGCATATGCGCATGATCAAGCATCCCGTGCTGATGCTCGACCATTACACGATCGACGGCAAGAAAGCGGCGGAATACGCCAATTTCATTTCCCGCCAGAGCACCGCATCGCTCGCCAAAACCGTCGGCATGATGGAAAAACGCGTTCATGACATCGGCGTCGCCGCGATGGCCATGTCCCGCGTGTTTGAAATCCTGAAACCCTCGCGCCTCATCTTCTCCGGTACGGGCCTGCGCGAAGGGTTGCTGTATGACCAGTTGGCCCCCGATACGCAGCGCGAAGATTCCCTGATCGCATCCTGCGAAAAGGTCGCGCAGCAGGTCAGCCGCTTCAACGACCATGACGGCTTCGAGGCGCTGATGAAGTGGATCGCGCCGCTTTTCGCCGCCGCCGACAACAAGACGAAAAAACTGCTGAAGGCCAGCTGCCTGCTCAGCGATATCGGCTGGTTCGAGCATGAAGACTATCAAGCCGACCATGCTTTCGAGCGCATCCTCGTCATGCCCTTCTACGGCATCGACCATGCGGGCCGCGCCTTCCTCGCGCTCACGCAATATGTGCGCTATGGCGGCAACCCCGACAAGAAATCGGAAGTGGTGATGAAGCTGCTGAGCGAAAAAGACGTGACCGCCGCGACCGTCACCGGCCTTGCGCTCGCGACCGGCTACCTGCTGACGGGCGGCGCGCTCGGCCTGCTGAACGACCGGTGATCGAGGCGGTGTAGGCGAAGTACCCTCACCCTAACCCTCTCCCATAGGGAGAGGGTTAGGGCGAAGGTACTATCCCTTAATTACCGCCGCCGTCCCGACCCACCCATCAGCGATCCCAGCAGCCCGCGCATGATTTCGCGGCCGACGCTAGACGCCATGCTGCGCGTGGCGCTAGTTGCGGCTTTTTCGATGAGGCCGGGTTTGCGGCCACCGCGGGGGCCGGTGGTGCCGAAGATGATGTCGTTGAGGACGCTGCCACCGCCGCTTTGCGGGGGAGGGCTGGGAGTAGGAGTCTTCGGTGTTTCGTGCCGTCTGCCCCAGCCGCCGGATGTTGTCGTAGTTTGCGACGGCGCGGGTTGCGGCGCGGCTTGTTCATGTTTCTTCTGCAGCACTTCGAAGGCGGATTCACGGTCGACGGCCTGTTCGTAAAATCCGGCGACGGGGCTTTGCGCGATGACGCCAGCGCGCTCGTCATCGGTCAATGGCCCGATGCGGCTATGCGGCGGGAAGATGTAGCATTGCTCGACCATCGTCGGTGTGCCTTTGGCATCCAGTACGGAGACAAGCGCCTCGCCGACGCCCAACTCGGTGATGACTTGCGATGTTTTAAACGCCGGGTTCGGGCGCATGGTGTCGGCGGCGGTATCGACGGCCTTTTTGTCGATGGGCGTGAAGGCGCGCAGGGCATGCTGCACACGGTGCGCCAGCTGGCCGAGGATGGTGGGCGGAATGTCGGACGGGCTTTGCGTGACGAAGTAAATGCCGACGCCTTTCGACCGCACAAGGCGCACAACCTGTTCGATCTTCTCCACCAGCGGCTTCGGCGTGTCGCGGAACAGCAGATGCGCTTCGTCGAAGAAAAACACCAGCTTCGGTTTCGGCAGATCGCCCACTTCCGGCAGCGTCTCATACAGCTCCGACAGCATCCAGAGCAGGAAGGTGGAATAGACGACGGGGGACAGCAGCAATTTATCGGCGGCTAGAATACTGACGATGCCATGCCCTTTCGCATCGGTCTGCAGCAAATCCATCACGTTGAAGGCCGGTTCGCCGAAGAAATCCTTCGCGCCTTCGTTTTCAAGCGTGATGATGCCGCGCTGGATGATGCCGAGCGATGCAGGCGACAGATGCCCGTATTGCGGCTTGAATTTGTCGAGGTTTTCCTGCACGAGGCCGATCAGCGCGTTCATGTCCTTCAGGTCGAGCAGCAGCAATCCCGCTTCATCCGCGATGCGGAACAGGATCATCAGCACGGAAGCCTGCGTTTCATTCAGGTTCATCAGCCGCCCGAGCAGTTGCGGCCCGATTTCGGACAGCGTGGTGCGCACGGGATGGCCTTTTTTGCCATAGACATCCCAGAACATGACGGGGCAGGGGGCGTAACCGAAATCGTTCAAACCCAGCAGGCCGAGGCGCGTCTTGATGCGGTCGGATTCCGCGCCTGCCGCCGCCATGCCGGACAAATCGCCTTTCACATCGGCCATGAAGACCGGCACGCCATTACGGCTGAATTGTTCGGCCAGTGTTTGCAGCGTCACCGTCTTGCCCGTGCCCGTCGCGCCCGCGATCAAGCCGTGGCGGTTGGCGAGGTTCGGCAGCAGGTCGATATAGCTATCGGCTGTTTTGGATTTTGCGAATTGCATGATGTGCTCCACCCCGCAACAGGCGGGAAAAATTATTCGGCGGGCTTGGTATCGGTCGGCACCAGTTTCAGCTTGCCGTTTTCCACCGCAATCGCGAGCTTGCCGTCGCGCAGTTCGAGCGCTTCCTTGCCGAACAGCTTATAGCGCCAGCCGGACATGGCCGCCACTTTCGCTTCCTTGCCAAACGCCGCGATCAGTTCGAGGTCGGAGGCCACGCAAAGGAGTTTCGGCGCCACCTGCGCCTCTTCGCAGCGCAGTTTCAGCAGCACGCGCAGCAGGTCGATGGTGGGTGCCATGCCGGGCGGCAGATGCGGGCGGGGTTCCCATTTCGGGCCTTCGCTCTCTTCCATTTCCATGCCGCGCTTGACGGCAGCCAGCAGTTCCAGCGCGCGCTCGCTTTCGGCAAAGCCGCGGTTGACGTTGCGCATCTTGCCCAAGGCTTCCGGCGTCGTCGGCGGATGCGTGGCGATTTCGGCCAGCGCCTCGTCCTTCATGATGCGACCGCGCGGCACATCGGCCTGCTGCGCCAGCGTTTCGCGCCATGCCGCCACTTCCTTCAGCACGCAGAGCGCGCGGATTTTATGGCTCGGAATCTTGATGCGCTCCCACGCCTCTTCGGGGCGGGAGATGTAATTTTCCTTGTCGGAGAGATTTTTCATCTCGTCCTTGATCCATGCCGTGCGCTCCAGTTTTTCCACGCGCTCGGCGAGTTTCAAAAAGAGTTTGCGCAAATGCGTCACATCGGCCAGCGCGTATTTCAGCTGCTTCGACGTCAGCGGGCGCATCGCCCAGTCGGTGAAGCGGGAGGATTTATCCAGCTGCTTCTTGACGATCGAATTGACCAGCACTTCGTAGGAAACCTGCTCGCCATAGCCGCAGACCATGGCGGCCACCTGCGTGTCGAAAATCGGCGTCGGCAGCTTGCCCATGTGGTTGTAGAAAATCTCCAGATCCTGCCGGCAGGCATGGAACACCTTCAGCACTTCCTTGTCGCGCAGGAATTCATAGAAGGGGTCAAGGTCGATCCCCTCCGCCAGCGGGTCGATCGCATAGGCTTCCTCGTCATCGCCCGCCACCTGTATCAGGCACAGGTTCGGGTAATAGGTGCGCTCGCGGATGAATTCGGTGTCGACCGTCACGAAATCCGATTTCCGGAGTTTCGTGCAGAGGGTTTTCAGGTCTTTGGATGTTGTGATCAGGGTCATGGTAGGTCAACTTAATAAACTTCGCCCTGTTTCGCCATGATTTTTTTGATGCAAATTTTGAGGATTTGAGCCAATTTAGCCGGATTATGACCCAATCTGCGCTCTTACAATTCAAAAACTGGCCCGGAATGAAGGACGCCCGATCTTGGGGGCAGCCGCATTTCGGACGGGCGACATTTTGCGCCTATATGGGGGTTCCGCTCATCGGGGTTGCCGCGATCCTGTTGATTGGGGGAGAGCAGTTCGAGGCTATGATGCCAGTTGCGCGGTGGACGGGGCTTGCAGGGTTGGCACTGGTGTTCCTGTGGTATTTCCAGCGGGAGGCAGGACGCAGGAAATCGGCGGCAGCGCCTTACCTCGCACTGGGTGTGACGGAAGAGGAGATCCGCGCAGGCGCGGCGGACATGAACGAACGCACCCGCCGCTATCATGACGAAAACAAGACGGAAATAGATATTATCGCCCGCGAATTTTACCGGATTTCAACGGAAGAACTCGGCCTTCATCCCGACTACGTGCGGGCGCAACTGGCCGTATCCGGCGAAAACATCAGCTATCCGCGCGCGATGGAATGGCATATGCACGGCCATACCGCAGAAGACGCGGC
>JAQSWE010000206.1:9589-16446 GCA_029266795.1 Alphaproteobacteria bacterium
GGCGCGCTCCCTCTCTCTGTGGTCGGCAATGCATGCCAAACGGAATCCGAAAGTTTTCGTGCGCGATATTGAGACCGGAGAACAGCCGGGTCAGGCATCGCATGGCACTTTGTTCATCGCTGCAGCAGTAATAGGAATACTGTTCGAAACAGGACTGAAGATGCCCGGCTTTTCAATGTCGCGTCATTGGCAGATTTTGATGCCCATACTCTCTGCCGCTATCGGCATGACAGGCGGCATCCTCGCTTATGGCGGCGCACGACGCTTGCATGACATCGCCGTGCTCCGTGCCATGTCACCTCTCGCAAAATCTGCGTGGATCGCTTTGCTGGTTATGTTCACGGCATGGCTCTCGTTACGGGGCTTAAGCGGTGTGGGCACGATGTTCTGGGGTGAGAGCAAGGGCGAGGGCGTGCGCCAAAGCTGGTTCGGCACTTATGATCCCGGCTGTAAATACTACGCGGGATGCAAAGATGAGCGATGACGGGCATTTCGGCATTTTATGAAAACTAAAAATCCCTGCGCCGCATAGACTCTTAATGTCATTTTCATGCTAAAACTTTTGGCTGTAATTTGACGAACGAGGGATTGAAAAATGAGCATCTATCGCACCCATACCTGCGGCCAGCTGCGCGGATCTGACGCGGGCAAGGAAGTGAAAATTTCGGGCTGGGTCCACCGCAAGCGCGACCATGGCGGTTTGCTGTTCATCGACCTGCGCGACCATTACGGCCTGACGCAATGCGTCATCAATTCCGACAACCCCGTCTTCGCCGAGATCGAGCGCACGCGCCTTGAAAACGTGATCATGATCACGGGCGAGGTCGTGACACGCATGGCCGGCACCCAGAACAAGGACCTGCCCACCGGCGAGATTGAAGTGAAGATCAAGACGTTCGAGCTGCTGTCGTCGCCTGTGACCGACATGCTGCCGCTGCAGGTGAACGCGGAAGAAAACTACGGCGAAGAAGTGCGCCTGCGCTACCGCTTCCTCGACCTGCGCCGCGAGACGATCCACAAGAACATCATGCTGCGCTCCGACGTAATTTACTCCATGCGCCGCCGCATGGTGGAGCAGGGCTTCCGTGAATTCCAGACGCCGATCCTGACCGCATCCTCGCCGGAAGGCGCGCGCGACTTCCTCGTGCCGTCGCGTTTGCATCCCGGCAAGTTCTACGCGCTGCCGCAGGCACCGCAGCAGTTCAAACAGCTGCTGATGATGTCGGGTTTCGACCGTTACTTCCAGATCGCGCCCTGCTTCCGCGACGAAGACGCGCGCGCCGACCGCACGGCGGGCGAGTTCTACCAGCTCGACATGGAAATGTCGTTCGTGACGCAGGAAGACGTCTTCACCGTCATGGAAAACGTGATCGGCGGCGTGTTCGAGGAATTCGCCGAATTCACCGGCACCAAGCAGGCCGTGTCGCCCGCGCCCTGGATACGCATCCCTTACGATGAATCCATGCTGAAATACGGCAACGACAAGCCGGACCTGCGCAACCCGCTGGTCATCGTCGATGTGTCGTCCGTGTTCGCCCGCGCCGATGTCGAATTCAAGGCCTTCAAGGGCGTGATAGACAAGGGCGGCGTCGTGCGCGCCATCCGCGCGCCGAAAGTATCCGACCGTCCGCGCAGCTTCTTCGACAAGCTGAACGCATGGGCGCAAAGCGAAGGCGCGCCCGGCCTCGGCTATGTGACGCTGGAAGGCGCCGAGGGCAAAGGCCCGATCGCGAAATTCCTACCCGCCGGCGCAATGGAAGAACTCCTCAAGCTGACTGGTGCTGAAAGCGGCGACGCCGTGTTTTTCGCCGCCGATGTCGCCGACAAGGCCGCATCGCTCGCCGGGAAGGCACGCACCAAGATCGCGGAAGAAATGGATATCATCGAGAAGAACACTTTCAAGTTCTGCTGGGTCATCGATTATCCGATGTTCGAGCTGAACGACAAGACGAACAAGATCGATTTCTCCCACAACCCCTTTTCTATGCCCCAAGGCGGGTTGAAGGCGCTGCAAACGCAAGAGCCGCTGAAGATCAAGGCGACGCAGTATGACTGCGTGGCGAACGGGCTTGAGCTTTGCTCCGGCGGTATCCGCAACCACATGCCGGAAGCGATGGAAAAAGCCTTCGAGATCGCGGGCTATCCCGCAGGCGCCGTGCAGGAAAAATTCGGCGGCATGTATAACGCGTTCAAGCTCGGCGCACCGCCCCATGGCGGCTGCGCATTCGGCATCGACCGCATTATCATGATGCTCGCGAAAGAACCCAACATCCGCGAAGTCATCGCCTTCCCGATGAACCAGCAGGCCGAAGACCTGATGATGGGCGCGCCGTCACCGGCGGAACCGCACCAGCTGAAAGACGTCTCGATCAAGCTCGACCTGCCGAAAGCGGCCGTGAAGGACATCAAGCAGGCGAGCTAAGGGCTTTTTGCGGCAGGAGGGATTTCATTGAAAAAAGACCTCACCGCGGCATTTCTGAAAGTCGTCGGCGATTACATGCTCGTCGAAACGCCGATTGCGCGGGCGGATGTGGCGCTGCTGTTCGGCGGCGAGCATGCGGACGAGATCGCCAATCACGCGGCCGATCTTTACCATCAGGGCTATTTCGGTCTCATCGTCGTCTCCGGCGCGCCAAGTACCAGCAAGGGCGTGATGGAGGCGAAGCAGATGCGCGATGTGCTGGTGTCGCGCGGCGTGCCTGACGATATTATCCTGATCGAGGACAAGGCGACGAATACCGGCGAAAACGTGAAATTTTCGATGGCGCTTCTCGACAAGACTAAGGGCCTTGAAAATATCTCCTCCGTGCTCGGTATCGGGCAGATCCACGGCTCCCGCCGCTTCCTAATGACGCTGGAACAGCACTGGCCGCAGGTGACGAAGATGTTCACCGCGCCCAATTACTATCCCGTCAGCCGCGATGAATGGCACACGCATCCGACCTTCCGCCGCGCGGTCCTGAAGGAATTTAACAAAGTCGCGCCGTACAAGAAGCGCGGCTTTATCCGTGAAATCGACATGGCGAAAGTGAAGCGGGACATTAATAATTGTCCGCCGCCAAAAGGGGCCAAGCCATGAAACGCGAAATCCGCAAATCGACGCATAAGCCGCTGCCCAAAGTGGCGGCCAAGCCCCCGCCGAAGAAAAAAAAGCAGGAAAGCTTCCCTGTTGTGCTGCGCTGCGCGCCCGGCCTGTCGCACCTGATGCAGCATGAAATGAAGTTCCGCAAGCTGATGGAGCGCGGCGCGCGCCCGTCAGAGATTTTCCAGCGCAACCACGACCTGATCTTCCTGAAAAACGTGCTCCCCGCCGCCAACCTGCAGCAGATGCGCCTTGCGGAAGACGCAGGCGAATGCCTGATCCACGGGCAGTTCAAGATCACGCCCATGATGCTGGACCGCGCGGCGGATGAATTGCGCCTTGTGAAAAACCCGCTGAAGCTCGCGGTCACCGCCGACGGCCAGCATTTCGACCGCCGCGACATGGAACGTTTTTTCAGCCGCGAATTGCAGCAGCGCGGCGTCTATCTGGCCGATGAAGGCGAGATGCTGTGGCTGTTCATCGTCGATGAAAAATTCTACCTTGTGCGCGAAACCGCGCGCGACGACAACGCCTGGTCGCGCTACCTGCGCAAGCGGGAGCGGGAGGGCAGCCTGCCGCCGACGATTGGCGCGGCCATGGCCTTTATCGCCAAGCCGCAGGAAAATGAAACCATGCTCGACCCCTGCTGCGGCAGCGGTACGCTGCTGGCGGAAATTTACGGACTGCAGTCGAAAATCGGCAAGGTGACGGGCTTCGACCTCGACCCCGAAGCGATCAAGGTCGCGCGCGAGAATTTGCGCAAGATCCCGCAGGCGGAAGCCTTCACCGGTGACGGTACGCTGACGGGCCGCCCTGACGGCACGATTGACCTCGTGATGGCGAACCTGCCCTTCGGCAAGCAATTCGGCAAGAAGGAGGACAACCCCGCGCTCTATACTGCGATGGTCAAGGAAATGGTGCGGCTGGCGAAGAAACCGGCTTTCCGCGCCGTGCTGCTGACCTCTGACGTCCCCGCCTTTAAAACGGCGATGCAGGCACACCGCGAATTGAAATATGACGAAGCCTTCACCGTAAAAATCCGCGGCGAGGCGTCGCGCTGTTATCTGGTGACATTTAAATAAGAAAAGTTGAGTTTGGGCAGATGAGCTATTCCGGTTATATCGACACCTATTACGCCGACACTTTGGGGCGCGAAAAAACCTATCCGAAACTTCCCGCGCAGATGAATGCGGATGTCTGCATCGTCGGCGGCGGCTTTGCGGGGCTGAATACGGCGCTCAGCCTTGCCGAACGCGGCAAGCGCGCGGTGGTGCTGGAATCAAAGCGCATCGGCTGGGGCTCATCAGGTCGCAATGCCGGTTTCGTCGCCAAGGGCTATGCGGCAGATGAAGATTATCTGCTGAAAAAACTGGGGCTCGAAAAGGCGCGGCAGATCATCACGCTAACGCAGAATGCTCGCGGACTCATCCGCCAGCGCATCGAAAAATACAATATCGATTGCGGCCCCGTCATCAACGGCGTGATGACCGCGTCATGGCGCGACAACGATGCCGAGCTGAAAGACTACGTCAAGAAATCGAACGACAATTTTAACACGGGCTTCGAATTCTGGCCGCGCGAGAAAGTGCAGGCGCATTGCAAGACGGATAAATATTACGGCGCAGTCTATTCCGATGCCGATTACCAGTTCCACCCGTTGCGCTATGTCCACGGCCTCGCCGCCGCGCTGGAATCAAAAGGCGGGCATGTGTGCGAAAATTCGCCCGTCACGAAGATCGAGAAAAGCGGGGCTGGCTGGATTGTGAAGACCGAAACGGGTTCCGTGCGCTGCGAACATGTCGTGCTGGCGGGGTCGCGACCGGTTTCGGCGGCCACGGCATTTCGCCGACGACGGTCGCGGGCGAGGTGATCGCATCGGCAATTGCGGGCGGCGACGACACCTATAAAGCGTTCGAGCCTTTCGGCCTCGGCTATGCAGGCGGCAAGATGGGCCGCTATGTGGCGCAGCTGGTCTATTGGTGGTGGCGCGCGCGTGACCATATCAGTGTGGGATAGGGGAACATCGCGGCCTTTCGATAATTGGTCTAACAAGACCGATTTTGAATGGAGGCTGCCATGCCCGAACAACGTCCTGAATTCGCAGAAAAATTACAACCGATCGGCCTTTCGGCATGGGAATTCGACGAAGGCGGCTGGGTGCATTTTCTTGGCGAGATGGAAGATATCGACGACAGCGACATGGCGGCATCGCAGCCCGGGCTGCCGCATCCGGAATTCCGAACGCTCAACCGTGTATCCCATTGAAACGGCTGCCTATTCTTATTTCCAAAATGAATTGACATAAAGCACGGCAATCCCTAAAGTCCACGCTAGAAAAACAAAAAATATCTAGCGAGGGTTATCATGGATTTCAGCAAAGTCACCGGCGCACTCAAAGCCGTCAAAAAATATCTCACCACGCAGCAGTCGCTCGATGCGCGCCTGCTGGAGGCGGTGAAGAAGGACGATGTGGCCAAAGCGCTGGCCGCGATTGCCGATGGCGCGAACCCGTCCTCCGGCGGTCGCAGCTGGGATATCGACAGCCCGCTGCTCTACGCGATTGACGCGAACAAACCGGAAATGGTGAAGGCGCTGCTGGGCGCGAAGGCCGACCCCAACAAGAAGATCGGCTATGGCGAGGAAACGCCCTTCACCGAAGCGGCGCAGAAAGGCAACCTCGAGATCATGACCGCGCTGATCGATGCGGGCGCGAAGCTGAACACCAAGGGCGACCGCGGCAACACCGCCTTCGCGCTTGCCGTGAATGCGCGCAACCTGCCGCTGATCGCTCTGCTGGTGGAGAAGGGGGCTGCGGTGGATACCTTTAACAAATACGGCTGGTCGCCGCTGTCCTACGCGACCCGCAACGGCGACACCGCCACCATGAAGCTGCTCCTCGACAAGGGTGCGCGCACGGATCGTCTGGATACCGAAGAGCGCAGTCTGCTCGACATCGCGCGCGAAGCCCAGCAATGGCCCGCACTGCGCGTGCTGCAGGATCATGGCGACGCGAAAGTCGCGAAATGGCAGAAACTGGCCGATGCCGACGAAGTGGCCCAGGTCAGCATCATGCGCGACCTTGGCTATAAACTGACGCAGGTGTTCAACACCCGCACCGCACGCCTGACGACCATCACGCATAATTTTGAAACCGGCCGCGACGAAACGGTCGTCCGCCCGCTGACCGAGGCCGACAAGCCTGCGGTCGATGAAGCGGTGAAGCAGCTCGGCGTACTGAAGGCGCCCGCCGCAAAACCGGCGGTGCAGCCATGAGCCGCAAGAAACCCTTCAACGCGTCCGCAAAAAAGAACGAGGTCGAATTCCAGCTGTTTTCCGACCTCGACGGCGTACTGACCGATTTCGACGGCCATGCGAAAAAGCACGGCAAGTTCAACGAAAAAGGCCAGCCGAAATGGGAAGAGCTCGACCGCAAATGGTGGGAAACCATGCCCGCCTATGACGGCGCGAAAGAGTTTTACGACGCGCTGCGCGCCCGCGGCCGCACCCGCATGCTGACCGCGCCGATCCTGAACGCCGATTGTTTCCGCGGCAAGGCGGAATGGGTGAAGGAATTCCGCAAATCTCGCTTCGGCCTGCTCGATCTCGTGATTGCGAAAGCGGAAGATAAAAACCTGCTCGCCCGCCCGCACCACATTCTGGTCGATGACCGCCAGAAAAATATCGATGAATGGGTGCATGCCGGCGGCATCGGCATCCTGCACACCGGCGATTATGCCGATACGCTGAAACGCGTCGATGCCGCGATGGAAAAATT
>JAQSWE010000012.1 GCA_029266795.1 Alphaproteobacteria bacterium
ACGCTGGCGGAAAGCTCGGCATAGGCGAGCGCGGCGAAGGCGCAGGCGATGCCGGAAACGACGAAGGACAGGACGACGGCAGGGCCGGATTGCGTGGCCGCCGCAACGCCTGTTAACACGAAAATCCCGGTGCCGATGATGGCGCCAATCCCCAGCAGGGTCAGGTCCCAGGCCGACAACACGCGGTTGAGCGCGGGTCCGGTGGTATCGCAATTGGCCGCTTTTTTGCGGAAAAAGGTGGCCGCGCTGAACAACGACGTCATGTGGGTGTCATCTCCTGAATGGATTTCGTTATGGTATTGATAAGACTATAGATAAATAAAAACGTACTGGGAAGCCGGAATATAATCGGTTATTCTCCTTTTTGGTAAATAGAAGGTGTTCAGTCATGGCCGTGCTCCCCACCAATCCCAAAGATAAAGCGCAAGTCTACCAGCTGGTGGCGGGCCTTACGGTCATTACGCTCATTATCCTCGGCTGCCTGATCATCCTGCTGCCCTTCTTCCCCGCCATTTTGCTGTCGACAATCTTCACGCTCGCTACATGGCCCGCCTTTGAATGGATTCTGTCGCGCACCAAGAACCGCACCGTGCTTGCCTCCACCCTTATGACACTGCTGCTGGCCGCCTGCTTTATTGCGCCGCTGGTCATCATCGGCACCAGCATCGCGGAGAACTACCAGAAAGTTTACGACGGCATCATCGGCTTCCTGCAGGGTGATTCCAGCACCACCGCCGCCTCCCTCGCCTCGGTCAAATATATCGGCCCCTATCTTGAAAAAGGCTGGCTGATGTTCTCGACCGACAAGGCGCGCATGATGGAAACCCTTAAGGAATATGCACGGCCCACTTCCGCTGTGCTGCTGCGCATGGGCTCCACTATCGGCTATGGCATGCTCGACATTACCTTGGGCGTTATCATCTCCTACTTCTTCTTCCGCCACGGCACGCATGTCGCAGTACGCATCCGCGCATTGTCGGAGCGTTTCGGCGGCGAGTACGGCAATAAACTGCTGACTGTCACCACCAACACGCTGATCGGCGTCGTTTACGGTATTCTCGGCACCGCATTGCTGCAGGGTGTGGTGGCCGCGATCGGATTCATGATCGCGGGCATTCCGGGCGCGACCTTCCTCGGTCTCATGACCTTCTTCCTCTCGCTCGTGCCGATGGGTCCGCCGCTGATCTGGGGCCCGGCCGCGCTCTGGCTGTTCTCCGAAGGGCAAACCGGCATGGCGATTTTCCTCGTCCTCTGGGGTACGCTGGTCGTGGGCTCCATCGATAACTTCATGAAGCCCTACTTCATCAGCCGCGGCTCCGACCTGCCGTTGCTGCTCGTCCTGCTCGGCATTATGGGCGGCATGGTCGCCTTCGGTTTCATCGGCATCTTCATCGGCCCGACGCTGCTGGCGCTGGCCTATGCGATGATCATCGAGTGGTCGACGACGCGCAGCACCGTGAAAGCGGTCGACGCCAAAACGAAAAACCTGCCCACATAGGGGCAGGTCGTTTCATCGTAAAACTTTGAAGCTGTTTACTTGGAGCAGACGGGCGCCGTCGTAGTGCTGGTCTGCCAGGAATGCTGCGCCCATTTGCGGATCTTGCTCTTGTCCATCGTCAGCGCCTGATCGATGCGGGGGGAGAAACGCTTGCAGAAGCTGACCGTGGACATCGAAATTGCATGCTGCGAAATCTGGTTGGCGAGGTTGGTGCGCAGCGTGTGCAGCTTGATCTCCGGATTGCCGGAGCCGGAACGGCGGTAGTAGCCGATGAGATCGTTCTCGTAGCCCGAAATCAGGCCTTTATTCTTCTGCGTGAAGTTCTGGTACTTCAGGTAGCCTTGCGCGCCCTGCGGCATTTTCAGGCAGGTTAGGCCGATGACCATCAGTTCCGAATGGATGCGGAGGCCTTGCTCGGCTTCAAATTCTTGGGGCGTGTAGCAGCCCGCAGAACCTTTTGCGTTTGCCGAGGTCGTGGACAGGCAAACGGACAATAGCAGGGCAAGGGCGATCTTTTTCATGCAGGGCATCCTGTAAAACAAATAGTCCGGAAAATTGGTTCCGATTTTTACAGCAAATGCCCGATATTGTCCAGAAGACGATTAGACCGGCGTCAAAACCTCAGCCTTTTCAAAGTATAAAACCAAGTTATCCACCACCAGCTGCGCCATGGCGCCACGCGTCTCATGGGTCGCACTGCCCACATGCGGCTGCAAAACGACGTTGTCGAGTCTGCAGAGGGCGCTCGGCACATCGGGTTCTTTTTCAAACACATCAAGCCCCGCGCCGGCGATGCCCCCCGCCTCCAGCGCATCAACGAGTGCTTTTTCATCCACGATCTTGCCGCGCGCGATATTCACCAGCACACCTTCGCGGCCCAATGCTTTCAACACCTTGGCATCGACCAAGTGATGCGTATCGGTCGTATAGGGGCAAGCCACCATTAATATGTCCGATTTTGCCGCCATATCTTCGAGGTTGGCGAAGTAGGGATATGAAACCTTTTTGTCACGCGGGCCGTGATAGATAATCTCGAGGCCGAAGGCTTCGGCACGTTTGGCAATCGCCTGCCCGATGCGGCCGAGCCCGATGATGCCCATCGTCTTGCCGCGCAAAGACCGCCCCAGCGGCATCGGTCCTTTTTTCAGCCATTGCCCGCTCCGCACATATATATCTCCCTCCACCGTCCGGCGGAAAACGGCCAGTGTCAGCGCAATGCCGATATCCGCCGTGTCATCGGTCAGGACGTCAGGCGTATTGGTGACGATAATCCCCTGTTCCTTGGCCGCCTTGACGTCGACGCTGTCATAGCCGACCCCGAAATGGCTGATGATTTCGAGGTTTGGGAGCGCGCGAATGATCTTGGCGGTCACGCCGAAGAAGGCGGTGCTGACCATTCCGGTAATATTATTGCGCACTTCGTTGAGTTTCGCTTCGGGGTTTTCTGCCTGCCAAAGCTTGTGAATCCGGTAGTTTTTCTCCAACTGTTCAAGCTGGGCGGCGGGGATCGGCCCCATCACGAGAACTTCTTGAGCCATAACGGATTTTTCCACCCTAATTAGACATAAAATTATGGACAAGGAATTAAAGATATGGTTAATAGTCCCAGCACCAGAACCACCGTTCAGAGTTTAAATTGCAGGATTAAGAATGCAATGAGCAAAAAGCTCTACATAAAGACCTGGGGTTGTCAGATGAATGTCTATGACAGCCAAAAAATGGCCGATGTTCTGGCCCCCCTCGGCTATGCGCCGGTGGATGCGCCCGAAGGCGCCGACCTGATGATCCTCAATACCTGCCATATCCGCGAAAAAGCGACCGAAAAGGTTTTCTCCGATCTGGGCCGCCTGCGCGACCATAAAGAAGCCAAAGCCGAACAAGGCGAAAAGGCGTTGATCGCCGTCGCCGGCTGCGTGGCGCAGGCAGAAGGCCCCGTCATCCTCCAGCGCGCGAAATACGTCGATATGGTCTTCGGCCCCCAGACCTATCACCGCCTGCCCGAAATGATCCTGAGCGCCAATGGCGGCGAGCGCGTTGTCAACACAGACTTCCCCGTTGAATCGAAATTCGACAACCTGCCGGCCTCAACCAGCCAAGGCCCGTCCGCCATGCTGTCGGTGCAGGAAGGCTGTGACAAGTTCTGCACCTTCTGCGTCGTTCCCTACACCCGCGGCGCGGAATATTCGCGCCCGGTGCAGCAGATACTCGACGAAGCAAAAAAATCCGTTGAACAAGGCGCGAAGGAAGTCATGCTGCTCGGCCAGAACGTGAATGCGTTCCATGGCGAAGGCGAAGGCGGATCTTGGGATCTCGCGCGCCTGATCGACGCGCTGGCGCAGATCAACGGGCTGGAGCGCATTCGCTACATGACCTCCCACCCCAGCGACATGAACGACGCGCTGATCGACGCGCATGGCAGCATCGAAAAACTGATGCCTTTTCTGCACCTGCCGGTGCAGAGCGGCTCCGACCGCATCCTCGACCTCATGAACCGCAAGCACACCGCCGCGCAATACATCGACATCATCGCGCGCGTGAAGAAGGTGCGCCCCGATATCGCCCTCTCGTCGGATTTCATCGTCGGCTTCCCCGGCGAAACGGAAGAAGACCATGCGGCGACGGTTGAAATGGTCAAGCAGATCGGTTTCGCATCCTGCTATTCGTTCAAATATAGCCCCCGTCCCGGAACCCCCGGCGCAGTAATGGGCGGCATCGTTCCCGAAGCTGTGAAGGACACGCGCCTGCATGAACTGCAGGCGATTTTGTTTGCGCAGCAATCCGAATTCAACCAGCGCAGCGTCGGCAAGACCATGACCGTGCTGTTTGACCGCAAGGGCGACAAGGACGGCCAGCTTCTCGGGAAATCCCCGTGGAACCAGTCTGTATACGTCACCGCCCCCGAGCGCCTCTTCGGCGAAATGATCGAGGTAACGATTGATAAAGCCTTCCAGAACGGAATGGCCGGTACTATCGCGACAACCGAGACAACAACAAAAACCCCCAGCCAGAAGAAGGAAGCAGCATGAGCAACTACCGTAACAAGCAGCAGCAATCCAAACCGGAAGGCGCACTGCATATTATCAAGCTTGACTCCCCCAGCGACAAGACGCTTGCGAGCATCCTGTACCGCCAGGACCGCGGCCATCTGCACCAGTATCTCGGTCAGAAGTTCGGCGTCCAGTTCGACGTCAACTACAATCCCGAGAAACTCGCCTTCTACGGCAGCGACGAAAACGCAACCCGCGTGAAAAAAGCCTTCGACATGCTGTCGGGCCAGGTTGATTCCCGCGCGCATATCGACAAGGACGCGATCAGCAAGATCGCAGCGCAGCTGAACCCCAATGCAGGCCTTTCCGCCGCATCCCCCGCTGCCGCTGCCTTCAAGGCCGCGAACCAGAACAAGCCTTCTTCCGCTTCGGTGAAGCACGAAGGCGGCTCGTCCGGTGCTGCGTTCCAGGCGCTGAACCCCGCGCAGGAAAACCTTGCGAAACTGATCGCCGAAAACGACCTGATTTTCGCGCTCGGGCCTGCCGGTACCGGCAAAACCCACGTTGCGGTCGTGAAGGGCATCGAAGCCCTGAAGAACGGCGACGTGAAAAAACTGCTGCTGGCGCGTCCCGCCGCAGAAGCCGGCGAGAAAATCGGCTACCTGCCCGGCGACGCGAACGCGAAACTGGCTCCCTACATGCGCCCCATCTACGACGAGCTGGACAAAGCGTTCGGCCCCGGCAAATACAAGGGCATGATGGAGAACGGCGTCATCGAGATCGTGCCGATCGGCTACATGCGCGGCCGTACCTTCGACGAAGCTTTCATCATCGTTGATGAATCGCAGAACCTGACCCGCGAACAGACCAAGATGGCCATTACCCGTATCGGTAAAGGCTCGAAAATGGTCATGACCGGCGACCCCCAGCAGATCGACCTGCGTGACAAGAATGACTCCGGCCTGATCTGGGCTTCGCAGATCATGGAAGGCAAAAAAGGTGCGGCGACCCAGACCTTCGAACAGACGCATGTCGTCCGTTCCGAGATCGTGATGTCGTTCGTGGCGGCGGTTGACGAATTTGAAGGCCTCGACAAGCCCAAATTCGACGCACCCGGCGCAACGCCCGCTCCGGCGAAAAGCCAAACAAATCAACCGCCTGCACCCGGTAAGTGGTAATCGCGGCTGATTAACCAATATTTACGTTTTACTGTTAAAGTAGGGTTAGTGTACAACTAACCCTACTTTTCTTTTTCGGGAGAACCACTTGACCAAGCAAGCCGTCCGGCGCGTCGGACTTCAGTTCGATGACAATGCCCTCGTCCCCCTGCTCTTCGGCGAACATGACATGTTCCTCGCCCAGATCGAAGAAGACCTCGATATCGAAATCGCCAGCCGCGGCAACGAAGTGGTCATCATCGGCTCCAAGCCCAAGATCGTGGCGGCGCAGGCCGTGTTCGACGTGCTGTGGGAGCGCCTGCTGAAGGGCTTGCCCGTCGCAACCGAAGACGTGACCGCCGCCCTCAACGTCGTGAAAAGCCCGATGAACCAGGGCAGCCGCGATATGGCGATGGCCGCGCTGAAAGAGCCGCAGGTCAAGCTGAAGGCAAAGAACAAGCAGATCACGCCCCGCACGCCGAAACAGGCGGAATACCTCGAGGCCATCAAGAACCATGCGCTGGTCTTCGGTCTCGGGCCCGCAGGTACGGGCAAGACCTTCCTTGCGGTCGCACAGGCCGTGATGCTGATGCAGGCGGGCGAAGTCGACCGCATGATCCTGACGCGTCCGGCGGTCGAGGCGGGCGAAAGCCTCGGCTTCCTGCCCGGCACGATGCAGGAAAAAATCGACCCCTACCTGCGCCCGATTTATGACGCCCTGAACGACATGCTGCCGCCCGAACAGCTGGCAAAACGTCTTGCAGACGGCACGATCGAGATCGCGCCGCTCGCCTTCATGCGCGGCCGCACGCTCGGCTCCTGTGTCGTCATCCTTGACGAAGCGCAGAACACCACGCCGACCCAGATGAAAATGGCGCTGACCCGCATCGGCGAGAACAGCAAGATGATCATCACCGGCGACTTGTCGCAGACCGACTTGCCGCACGGGCAGAAATCCGGCCTGCGCGACGCGGTCGAGGTGCTGAAAGGCGCCAAAGACGTCGCCTTCGTCGCCTTCGGCGATGCGGATGTCGTGCGTTCCCGCCTTGTGCGCGAAATCGTCGCCGCCTACGAAAAACGCGACGCGGCGCAACCCAATAAATACGGCAAGGACACGCCATGATCAGCCTGACGATCCATATCGATTACGCTTCCCCCAAGTGGAAAAAAGCCTTCGCGAAGATGGACCGCAAGATCGAGGAAGCTGTCGCTGCCGCGTTTCTGGATGCGAAAAAACCGAAACATTTCGACAAGCGCAACTTTGAAATCGCCGTCGTGCTGTCGGACGACAAGATGATGAAAGACCTGAACCATACCTTCCGCGCCAAGAACAAGGCGACGAACGTGCTGTCGTTTCCGCAACTGAAGATAAAAGGCCTCAAGGCAAAAGAGCTCGATGCCTTCCCCAAGGTCGACGCCATTCCGCTCGGCGATATCGTGATTGCGCACCAGACGATCGCCAAGGAATGCAAGGAACAGAAGAAAACCATCGAAAACCACACGCTGCATCTCGTCGTTCACGGCACCCTGCACCTGCTGGGCTATGACCACATGAACGGCAAGGAAGGCAAGGCGATGGAAAAACTCGAATGCGACATCCTCGCCAGCATGGGATATCCCGATCCCTATGCCGAACCGAAACCCGTCAAGAAGCGTAAGTCGTAACGTGGAAGAAAACGCCCTTAAAAAACCCGAGCCTACCATCGAACCCGCGCCGGAAACCAAACCGGATCCGGAGCGCGGCCTGTTCGGATGGGTGAAGAACCTGCTGCCTGCCAAGGATACGGCGCACGACAATGACAGCCTGCGCGACGCGATCGAGGAATTGATCGAGGAACAGACCGACACCCCCCAATCCGCCGTCGCCGCGCATGAACGCCGCCTGATTTCAAACATCCTCGAACTGCGCGACCTGCCCGTACTCGACATGATGGTGCCGCGCGCGGATATCGTGGCGATCAGCATCGACGCCAGCCGCGACGAGCTGTATGCATTGCTTGCGCAAAAACCCCACAGCCGCATCCCTGTTTACAAGGGCGACCTCGACAATATTCTGGGCGCTGTGAACATCAAGGATATCGTGGCGCATCTTGCCAATAACACGCCGTTCGAGATCAAGGAAATCATGCGCGATGTGCTGGTCGTATCGCCCGCCATGCGCGTCCTCGACCTGCTGCTGCAAATGCGCCAGTCGAAAGTGCATATGGCCTTCATCGTCGATGAATTCGGCGGCATCGACGGCCTGATCACGATCAACGACCTTGTGGAATCCATCGTCGGCGAGCTTGACGACGAATATGAATTCGACCTGACCCCGCAATTGATCGAACGCCCCGACGGCTCGGCAATTGTCGATGGCCGCTACGCGATTACCGATTTCGAAAAGCAATATGGCGAAACCTTCGCCGAGAACGAGGAACACGAGGAAGTCGACACCATGGGCGGCCTCGTCACCTTTATCGCCGGCCACGTGCCGACGCGCGGCGAAGTCATCCGCCACCAGCCCAGCGGCGTCGAATTCGAAGTCATAGACGCCGATCCGCGCCGTGTGACGCGCATCCGCCTGCGCAATTTGCCCAAGAAAGCGCCCGCATCCGCATCATGACATGCTGCAAAATTCCCTCCCTTGAAGCCCTGACCGGTTTCAAACGCTACGCGGCTGCATTCCTCCTTGGCGTATTGACTGTGCTTGCCCTGCCGCCGCTCGGTCTATTTCCTATCCTGTTCCTGACCGTCCCCGCTTTCGCCACCCTCGCCCGCTTCGCACCGACGCGCGGCAAGAGTTTCTGCGTGGGCTGGGCCTTCGGCGCGGGCTATTTCATCTTCGGCCTGTATTGGATCAGCGCCGCGCTGTTCGTCGATATCGAGCAATGGAAATGGGTGATGCCGCTGTCGCTCATCGTCGGCCCGACGGTGCTGGCGCTCTGTTACGGTTTTATCCCGCTGCTGGCGCGCGGCTTCCGCAATCACGAAGCCGCCCATGCGATCTTCTTCGCCGTGGCATGGAGCCTGATCGAATATGCGCGCGGGCATCTGCTGACGGGCTTCCCGTGGAACCTGCCGGGATATGCGTGGCATCACGTGCTGCCGGTGCTGCAATCAACCTCAGTCGTCGGTATTTACGGTCTGACGCTCCTGACGCTGTTCTGGGCGACGATCCCTGTTTTCCGCGCGCATCGCACGCTGCGCCATATCGCGATCATGTCGCTCGTTTTCGTGACTGCGGCGGGCGCGGTGCGCCTGTCGATCAACCCGACATCCTACCGCGATGATGCGCCGTATATCCGCCTCGTGCAGGGCAACATCCCGCAAGAGACAAAGTGGAACAAGGACGACGACTGGCGCAATTTCGAGAAGCAGCTGACCCTGACAGCCACCAAAAGCGATCGCGCGCCAGATGCCGTGATCTGGCCGGAAACGGCGGTGAATGCCGACCTCTACCAGTTCCCCGAAATCGCCAGCATCATCGCGATGAAACTGCCTGGCAATGCGACCGGGCTGCTGGGATCGTTGCGCGTCGATGTGCGCGATCCCAATCATCCGTATTTCTACAACAGCGTCACCGCGCTCGACAAAAAGGGTAAAGTCGTCGGCAACTACGACAAGCACCACCTCGTCCCCTTCGGCGAGTTCATCCCCTTCCGCGAGAAGATTTCGTTCAAGCCGATCGCGATGGCCGTGTCTGGCGTCGGCGATTTCACGCGCGGTCCCGGCCCGCAGACCCTGCATGTGAATGGCCTGCCGGGGTTCAGCCCGCTCGTCTGCTACGAAGTCATCTTCCCGGGCGAAGTGGCCGACATCAATAACCGCCCCAAATGGCTGGTCAACGTGACCAATGACGGCTGGTACGGCAAGACCGCAGGCCCGTACCAGCACTTCGCCATGGCCCGCATCCGCGCGATCGAAGAAGGCCTGCCGCTCGCGCGCGCCGCCAATACCGGCATCTCCGGCATGATCGACCCGCTGGGCCGCGTGATCGCAAAACTCCCTCTCGCCATAGCCGGGTATGTGGATGAGCGGCTGCCCGATGCTTTGCCCGCAACACCGTACGCGCTTTATATAGACGGCTTTTTCTGGCTACTGCTGGCAGGCTTCGCAGCCACTGCGCGCTATATTCGCAATTAATATCGGCTTGAATATTGCCCTTGAATACCGGAGTGTGTTGACAATCACACTTCGTGTAGGTTATCTACTTGAACGAACGCTATGTAAGCAGTTTGTAAGGTTCCTCTGATGTCGCGCTCTCGCAATACCGACGAAGGTCCGCATCCAGTTGATGTGCTTGTCGGCCAGAAGGTTAAAAACCGCCGTCTGACGCTCGGCATGAGCCAGGACGAGCTGGCGAAATCCTGCGGCATCACATTCCAGCAGGTCCAGAAATACGAGCGCGGCACCAACCGCATCTCCGTCAGCCGTCTCACGGAAATCGCCGCTGCCCTGAAAACCCACCTCGAATATTTTACGGAAGGCTGCGCGGCTTTGCTGGCCGGTCCCCTCAAGGGCGGTGCCCGCGGCATGGCGGACAATAAGCAAACAGCTTTCGAGGCGGAGCCGATGAGCCGCGACAAGGCCGAGCTGCTGCGCGCCTATGAATCCATCGAAAGCGCCGCCCATAAACGCCAAGTCGTTGAAATGGCCAAGGCTCTGGGCAAATCTGCCAAAGCCGAAAGCGGCAAAAAATAGGCATATCCGCCGCGATATCTGAAAAAGCTTGTTGCTCCGCAATAATCGCTAAAGTATATATAATGCCTGTAAATCGGTAGTTTTTTAAGGTGTGAGGGCGAAAACATGGCTGACCAAAAATACATTTTCACGAGCGAGTCCGTTGGCGAAGGCCACCCCGACAAGCTGTGCGACCGCGTCTCCGACGCCATCGTCGACGCCTACCTGAATGCCGATCCCTATGCGCGCGTCGCGGCGGAATGCCTTGCGACAACCGGCTTCCTCTGCATCGCCGGCGAAACGCGCGGCCCCGCCTCCATCGACCGCGAGCTGATCGAAACGGTCGCCCGCCATGCGGTGCGCGACATCGGCTACAAGCAGGAAGAATTCCATTGGGAAAAAATCAAGGTCGATGTGCGCCTCCACGCGCAGTCGGCTGACATCGCCGTCGGCGTTGACGCTGCGGGCAACAAGGACGAGGGCGCCGGCGACCAGGGCATCATGTTCGGCTATGCCTGCCGCGAAACCGAAAGCCTGATGCCCGCTGCCATCCATTACTCCCACGCGATCCTGAAATCGCTGGCAGAAGCCCGCCATTCCGGCGCGCTGTTCAAGCTGGGCCCCGATGCAAAATCGCAAGTGTCGCTGGAATACATCAACGGCAAGCCCGTGCGCGCAACATCGGTCGTCGTTTCGACCCAGCACGACGCCTCCCTGTCTCAGGATGAAGTGCGCGAAATGGTGCGACCGCATGTGCAGAACATCCTGCCCGAAGGCTGGATGTGCGATGAAAGCCAGTTCTACGTCAACCCGACCGGCCGTTTCGTCATCGGCGGCCCCGACGGCGATTGCGGTCTGACCGGTCGCAAGATCATCGTCGACACTTATGGTGGCGCAGCGCCCCATGGCGGCGGCGCGTTCTCCGGCAAGGATCCGACGAAGGTCGACCGCTCGGCTGCTTACGCCGCGCGCCATGCCGCGAAAAACATCGTGGCGGCGGGCCTTGCCGACCGTTGCACCATTCAGGTGTCCTATGCCATCGGCGTGTCGCACCCGATCTCGCTCTACGTCAACACGCATGGCACAGGCAAATACAGCGATGACGCAATCGCGCAGGCGCTGCAGGCCGTTGCCGATTTCCGCCCCCGCGCGATCCGCGAGCGCCTGAACCTGAACAAGCCCATCTACGCCCGCACCGCAGCCTACGGCCAT
The DNA here is from genome assembly GCA_029266795.1 of Alphaproteobacteria bacterium. Lineage (GTDB taxonomy): Bacteria > Pseudomonadota > Alphaproteobacteria > Micavibrionales > UBA2020 > JAPWJZ01. Next base: position 11,517 of record JAQSWE010000012.1, read on the forward strand.
TTCGGCCGTACGCCCGAAGCGGATGGCGGCTTCACCTGGGAAAAGCCCGACCTCGTGCAGGCGCTGAAGGATGAACTCGGTTCCAAAAAATACGCCTCCGCCGAAGGCAAGGTGACGGAACTGAAGCGGTAATTTCGCCGACTTCACGACAGCCGGGGATGCGCATGGGCAGAATATTGTTGATCGCCGCAGCTTTACTGATGTGCAGCGCTTCGGCGTTCGCTGAAGGGCTTGTGCTGCAGTATAAGGTGCACACCGTTACCGTTGACCGTATGCAGATGCATGTTCCTGCGGGCGGCGGCACACCACAAAAAAATTCGGGCACGCCCAAGGAAGAAGACGGCAGCTACACCGTCACCTTGTTTCCGGACGCGTTTGTCGTGAACGACGGCAAGAATACTATCATCTATGATTACACGCATAAGCGTTCATATCGCGTAAACGAAGGCACCAAACAGTTTACGGGCCAGTCCCTTTACGCACATGTCGTTTTCAAGGGCGCAGAGCGCAATAACCGCCTGCTCATGCGTAAGACACTCAGCGCGGCTTTTGCCGGCGGCAAGGACAAGGCTGCGATCCCCGCAGGTGCAATCCAGACCGAGTTGGAGATCGACACGGCACTGGCAGGCGAAAAAAATGCGACGACTTCCGCGCAAGTGACATCAGGCAAGCAAGACGGCAAAAATACCTTTTCGGCAGACGGCAAGGTGATGGCAGAATTCACGGCATCCGATACTCCCGTGCCGGAAGCCCTGCGGCGCAGCTACGCGCGGTTTATCGTTTATCAGCAACTCGCGCATCCCGTTGTCAAAAAGGCTCTCTATTCCGACCCATCTGTGTTTAAAACGCTCCATTATACTCACAGGGATATGGGCCGCGAACGCACGGGCGACTGGACACTGCAAAGCGCCGATGCTTCAAAGACGGAATCCCCACTTCCCCTTTCAGGATATGCCGAAGTGATATCGGAAAATCCGCAGCTGGATTCCGCGATTAAAAAAAGCCGTGCCGCGCCTGCGCCTTCCGTCGAGGAATACAACAAAAAGATCCAGTCATACCTAGACCAGAAAGACAATCTGCGTGCCGTCCTTGCCGCAATGGACATGACAATCACGCATTCCGCCGACGCCATGGGCAAGGCCCCTGCCGCGATCGCCGCCTTTAAATCCAGCAGCACCGACGCCAGCACCAGAAGCGTCCTGTCAGCCGTCGCACGCCCACCCCGCTCGCCCGAGGAATTTACGCAGATGGTCTCCGCTATGGATAGCGCGCGCGCTGCCGCGCCTGACTATGCCTATCTTCTCGACCTCTATCAGGCGAACCACGCAGGAAGCTGGATGCGCGCGCGCGGCAAGGCTCCGGCGGGATCTATCACGACGGGAAAACAAGCGATTGAAGCGCTGGAACGCGCCATCATCCACAATCCTTGGGCGGCCGGTGCCTATATGGATCTGGGGGGAATTTACTTTCAGTCCTACGACATGACACGCGCATGGACGCTCTTCGACGAAGCACGCAGGCTCAGCGACGGCATGCCCCAGATGAAGGGGATCGCGCAGATGCAGGCGCAGGCCGAAAAAGATTACGCCGAGTATTTTTGAAGGATGATGAATTCACATGCCGTTCAATAAACTCATCCAGGGCTACAAGGCGTTCCACAAGGAACACTTTGGGCCGGGCAAGAAGCTTTATCAGACGCTCGTGCGCGACGGGCAGAACCCCGAAGTGCTGATGATCGGCTGTTCGGATTCGCGCGCCGATCCCGCCATCATCATGAACACCGCGCCCGGCGATATCTTCGTCGTGCGCAACGTATCGGCGATTGTCCCCGCCTATTCACGCGACAGCGGCCACCACGGCACCTGTTCGGCAATCGAATTCGCCGTGCGGGGCTTAAAGGTGAAGCAGATCGTCGTGATGGGCCACAGCCTGTGCGGCGGCGTGCGCGCGCTGGCGGAACGCGATCTGGTGGGAGAGCATTTCGAGTTCCTGCCCAACTGGGTCGACATCGCCAAATCCGCGCTTGTCAGCACGCAGAAAGCGACCGAAAAACTTCCCGAGGAAGAACGCGCGCGCGAGCTGGAAAAGGCCGTGGTGCTGGTCTCCTACCGCAACCTGCACACTTTCCCGTGGATCGAGGAGCGGCTGAAAAGCGGCGACCTCACGATCCATGCTTGGTATTTCGACATGGCGAAAGGCAAGCTGCTGGAATACAACCCGCTCACGCATGCTTTCGACGACCTGAACGGCAAGGGCTTCAAGCGTGCAAAGTAAGCGGAAACTTATCTCCGCTTTCTTCGCCTTGTCGCTGCTTTTCCAATCCAGCGTCGCCCTCGCGCATCGCCCTTATTTCAAAGACATGTCGCCGTGGATAGCGCTTGGAAATCAGGAATACAAACTCCAAGGCTGGTACGGCGGCGGCATATTTTTTCAAGACCCCATGCGGATTATCCTGATACACAAAAACAGCGCCCTGTCCGCATATACTGAACTCGGCTATGACGGCGAGGCCGATTGCCCGACCCTTGAAAATTGCTGGGTATCCATCAGAAAACGGGATAATAAGCAATTCGTTATATATCGGCTGCAGCCCGAAAAAATGAAGCGCGTACCTGATTCAAAAAAAGACCACACCGCAGGCGGGCCAAAAGATCTAGATGGCGCTTCAGGATTTGAACCGTCCATGAATTATCACGGCACGTCTCTGCATTTCTTGCGCTGGAAAACATTAATTGCATGGGTTGTACTCATGCTGGGTGTTGCCGGTGTTTTCTATGCAGGTGCCAAAGGCGCAAATCTTTTGTCGCGCGTTTTTCCAAGCGCGGGGGCAAAAAATGGATAAGCACGAAAAGGATATCCTGCGCTATTACGGGCGCAGGCGCGGCAAGGTACTGCGACCCGACCGCAAAAGCGCCTATGAAGAAATCATGCAATGGGCGCGGATCGAGCTGCCTGCCGGTGACCGCATCATCGACCCGCGCTCGCTCTTCGATTTTCCCGTCAAGGAAGTCTGGCTCGAAATCGGCTTCGGCAACGGCGAACAATTGGTCCACCAAGCCATTAACAACCCCGATATCGGCCTGATCGGCTGCGAGCCGTTCATGAACGGCGTTGCAGGCCTCTGCCGCGATATGCGCGACCACAAGCTGCGCAATATTCGCGTCTTTCAGGATGACGTGCGCCTGCTGATGCCGTGCCTCACGGAAAAAAGCATCTCGAAACTCTTCCTGCTCAACTCCGACCCGTGGCCGAAAACGCGCCATCACCGCCGCCGCGTGGTGCAGACGGAAAACCTCGATGCTTTCCACCGCCTGCTGAAACCCGGCGCGGAATTCCGCCTGTCGTCGGACGTGCCAAGCCTGAACGCATGGCAGCTGGAGAAAACCTTCCTGCATCCCGGCTTTGAATGGCTCGCCAATTGTGCCGCCGACTGGCGTACACGGCCTGCCGATATGCTCGGCACCCGCTATCAGGCCAAGGGACTCGTGCAGGGTCGCGAGACAATGTTCTTTAATTTTAAGACGAAATAACCTATTTTCATATATTATGAAAATAAATAGCAAATAAATCCGGAATTATTTTCAGCGAAAACCCTGCAAAAAACGGCTCGAATACGCCTTTTACGGCTATTTCCCTTGCAAAACCGCATACTTGATGTATAAAAGCACTCAAATATACCCGGCATAAACAAAAGGGTGGGCTCTGAAAAAGAGCCCGCCCTTTGTGCTGGATAAGGCCCAACGAATTATACCGAGAAAAATGGACAAGTCGCCGCTGAGCAAAAAAGTCGAAAAAGCGATTACCCCCGCCGCCGAAGGCATGGGTTACGAAATCGTGCGCGTCCTGATGGTGGGCGTCGGCTCCGGCAAGCCTACCTTACAGATCATGGCCGAAAAGCCCGACGGCACGATGAACCTCGACGACTGCTCCAAGCTGTCGCAGGCCGTCTCCGCCGTGCTTGATGTCGAAGGCGTGATTGACAGTGCCTACTACCTCGAGGTTTCTTCCCCCGGCATCGACCGCCCGCTGACGCGCTTCAAGGATTTCGAGCGCTGGAAGGGTTTCGAGGCGAAGATCGAGGTCGACCAGCCCGTTGACGGGCAGAAAAAATTCAAAGGCATGCTGATGGGCACTGAAGGCAGTGACATCATCAGCGTGCAGACCGAGGACGGCACCCTGCGCGGCCTTCCTTTCGGACACGTCCAGAAAGCCAAACTGGTTCTGACGGACGAACTCCTCAAAGCAGCGCAGCAGAAAAAGGGATAACAAGGAAAACCGCCATGCAAGAAATGCTCCAAGTCGCAGATGCCGTCGCCCGTGAAAAAAGCATCGACCGTGAAATCGTGATCCAGGCCATGGAAGAAGCCATCCAGAAGGCCGGCCGCTCCAAATACGGCTATGACCACGACATCCGCGCGACCATCGACCGCAAAACCGGCGAGATCGAGCTTTTCCGCTACCGCGAAGTCGTAGAAGCCTTCAACGAGGAAATCCCGGAAGCCGAAGCGCGCCAGATCCTCCTGAAGCCCGCGAAGAAAATCAAAGCCGATGCAGTGGTCGGTGAATTCCTCGTCGACAAGCTGCCGCCGCTCGATTTCGGCCGCATCGCCGCACAGACCGCAAAACAGGTCATCTTCCAGAAAGTGCGCGACGCCGAGCGCGACCGCATGTTCGAAGAATACAAAGACCGTACGGGCGAAATCGTCTCCGGCGTCGTCAAGCGCGTCGAATACGGCAACATCACCGTCGATCTCGGCCGCGGCGAAGGCTATCTCCGCCGCCAGGACGCCCTGCCCCGCGAACATTTCAAAAACGGCGACCGCGTCCGCGCCTACATCTTCGATGTGCGCCGCGAACAGCGCGGCCCGCAAATCTTCTTGTCCCGCGTCCATCCCGACTTCCTCGCGAAACTCTTCAAGCAGGAAGTGCCCGAGATTTATGACGGCGTCATCGAGATCAAGGCAGTTGCCCGCGATCCTGGCTCCCGCGCGAAAATCGCGGTTATCTCCCGCGACTCCTCCATCGACCCCGTCGGCGCTTGCGTCGGTATGCGCGGCTCCCGCGTTCAGGCAGTCGTCGGCGAATTGCAGGGCGAAAAAATCGACATCATTCCGTGGACGAACGACGTGGCGACCTTCGTGGTCAACGCGCTGGCGCCCGCTGAAGTCACCAAGGTCGTCCTCGATCAGGACACCCACCGCCTCGACGTGGTCGTACCCGACGAGCAGCTCTCGCTCGCCATCGGCCGCCGCGGCCAGAACGTGCGCCTTGCGACCCAACTCTCCGGCTGGAACATCGACATCATGACCGAAGCCGAAGAAACCGAGCGCCGCCAGACCGAATTCCGCACGCGCTCCGCGCTCTTCATCGAAGGCCTCGATGTTGATGAAGTCATCGCGCACCTGCTGGTGGTCGAAGGCTTTACCTCCATTCAGGACATCGTCGACACCTCCGTCGACGAAATGGCCCGCATTCAGGGCTTCGACGCTGACGTCGCGACCGAATTGAAAAACCGCGCGTCCAGCTTCCTCGAAGCAAAAACCGCCGAGTTCGACAAGAAATGCGCTGAACTGGGCGTGAAGGCGGATCTCGCGAAAACCAAGGGCCTGTCGCAGGACATGATCATCGCGCTCGCCGAAAAAGGCGTGAAGACGCTCGACGATCTGGGCGACCTCGCCGGCGACGAGCTGCGCGAAATCGTGGGCAACGATGCGCTCACCGAAAGCCAGGCAAACAACATCATCATGGCGGCGCGTGCAAGCTGGTTCCCCGAGGAACCGCAAGCCGCGGCTGGATAATGGCTGATGCATGACTAACTGATTTAGGTATGAAACCTCAAGAAAGCTGAAGACACCAAAATGGCTGACAACGAAAAAGAACCGAAAAAGCTGACCCTGTCCGGCAAAGGCACCCTTACTCTCAAGGCTCCCGTGGGTGCCGCGCCGAGGCAGAACATGGCCATGGGCCGCAGCGCCAAGCCTGTCGCTGTCGAGGTGAAGAAAAAACGCGGGGCGCAGGCGGAAGCCGCGCGTCAGGCGGAAGAAAAAGCCAATGGTGACATCCACCTGACATCGGCGGAGGCCGAAGCCCGCAAGCGCGCCCTTGCGCTGGCGCAGGCAAGCCCCCGCGACGCCGCTGCCACGCCCCAATACCAGAAACTGGTCATCAAGAACCAGCCGGTCGAGGAAGAAGCACCCGCAGCCGCAGCCGCGCCTGTCGATACCATGTCCGCCGCCGACCGCGCGCGCGAACAGGAAACCGCGAAACTCCGCCAGCTCAACCAGGCGGAAGACGCCGAGCGCAAGCGCCGCGATGCAACCCGCAGCGCGAACGCCGTCAACAACCCCCGCGTGGGCGCGCCCGTCGCCCCCAACGCGCCGGATGAAGACCGCCGCGGCATGCCCGCCGGCCGCAAGGATTTCGGCCCCGACGCGGCGCCGTCCTCCGTCGTCGATGAAATCAACCGCAAGCGCGGCGCAGGCCGTTTCGGCGCGCAGCAGCAGCGCAAGCGCGGCGGCGGCAAGATGACCGTCAGCCAGGTCCTGAACGACGGTTTTGAAGACCGCGATTCCAAGAGCCCCTCGATGGCAGCACAGCAGCGCGCCCGCGCCCGTATGCGCGCCAAGATGCAGGCGCAGCAGCCCAGCCAGCAAAAACAATACCGCGAAGTCACCGTGCCGGAAGTCATCACCGTGCAGGAACTGGCGAACCGCATGTCGGAACGTCTCGGCGACGTCGTGAAGAAACTCATGGGCCTTGGCATCATGGCGACCGGCAACCAGCCGATCGACCAGGACACCGCCGAGCTGATCGTGACCGAATTCGGCCACACCATCAAGCGCGTGTCGGATTCCGACGTTGAAACCGGCCTGAAGGTCGAAGATAGCGAAGCGGACCTCCTCGGCCGCCCGCCGGTCGTGACCATCATGGGCCACGTCGACCACGGCAAAACCTCGCTGCTCGACGCCATCCGTGCGACCGACGTCGTGTCGGGCGAAGCCGGCGGCATCACCCAGCACATCGGCGCCTACCAGATCACGACGAAGGCCGGCAAGAAAATCACCTTCATCGACACCCCCGGCCACGCGGCCTTCACCGAAAT
>JAQSWE010000207.1 GCA_029266795.1 Alphaproteobacteria bacterium
GATCAGCGCGACGGGATCGGGCGACGCGGTATGGGCCATTTGCGTCACCATGCCGCGCGCTTTTACTTGCGGGTCGTTGAAGACTTTATCCAGCGTATTGACGGGGCCGCAGGGCACGCCGCGTTTCTCCAGATTTTCAATCCAGTATTTCTGCGTCTGCTGCGCGATGATCTGCGCCACCACCGGCACGATCTCCCCGCGGTTGCGCACGCGGTTGGCATTGGCCGCGAATTTCGGATCGCTGGCGAGCTCCGCACGACCTGCAAAGGCGCAGAATTCGGCGAACTGCTTGTCGTTGCCAATCGCGAGGATGATATCGCCGTCCTGCGCGCGGAAGGCTTCATACGGCACGATGGTCGGATGCGCGTTGCCCATGCGCGGCGTGACCTTGCCGCTGGTCAGGTAATACTGTCCTGCATTTGACAGCGTGGCGACCTGGCTATCCAGTAGCGCGATATCGATGAACTGCCCCTGTCCGGTTTTTTCGCGGTGATAGAGCGCGGCCAAGATGCCGTTCAGCGCATACAAGCCCGTCAGCAGGTCGCAATAGGCGACGCCGATCTTGTGCGGCATGCCGTCGGCGGGGCCGGTCAGGCTCATGATGCCGCCCATGCCCTGAATCAGAAAGTCATAGCCCGCGAGGTCTTTATAAGGGCCATCATGGCCGAAACCGGTGAGGGAGCAATAGATAAGGTTCGGAAACTCCGCCTTCAGCTGGTCATAGCCGAGGCCGTATTTGTCGAGCGAGCCTGCTTTGTAGTTTTCGAACAGGATGTCGCAGGTGCCGATCAGCTTCTTGGCAATCGCCAGCCCCTCGGGCGTCGTGAAGTCGAGCGCGAGGGATTTCTTGTTCCGGTTGGCGGAAAGGTAATAGGAGCTTTCGGTCGTATCCGCGCCCGATGCGTCCTTGACGAAGGGGGGGCCCCATTTGCGGGTGTCGTCGCCCTGTCCCGGTTTTTCGATTTTGAGGATGTCCGCGCCCATATCCCCCAGAATCTGGGTGGCGCTGGGGCCGGCGAGAATACGTGACATGTCAAAAACCCTAATACCCTTCAGCGGGCCGGTGTTTTCAACATGTTCCGTCATTTCGGCTGTCCCTGTTGCATGGCAACACAATATCGCGATTCCGCGACCGAAACCAAGCCAGCGCGGGATATTTATTTTAACAGTCGAGCATGAATTTTCATATAATGGTGCGCTGCGACAAAAGCATTTGGCAGCGTCCTGCTTGCATTGTAGAATTTACAGGCGATTCCGGCATGGAAATGCCTGATATGCATATGTTTTATCAAGGGGCAGCAAGGTATGGCAACGGCGGAAACGCAAGGCAAGGGCGGAAACTTTTTTCCCGCTTTCCTGATCGTTCTGGCAACCGGCCTGTTCGCGCTGCTGGCCTATATCGTCATCAATACCGCGATCATCGAAAACACCGGCGCTGCGGGTGAACGCAAGGATGCCTTCAAGGCCGTCGTCAAATTCCCCGACGAAGTCCGTCGCGCCGTGAACGTCATGCTGAAATCGGGCGTACCGATCGAAAAGCTGAATTTCGCCGAAAAGGCGACCGGCACCAATGCCGTCTTCGACAAGGTGACGTATGAAGCCCCGCCCGCCGCCAGCGGCATTACGGCGGCATGGAATTTCCGCGGCCGCAGCGCCGATGGTTCGGGCTGGTTCGTCTCCGGCGTTGGCAGCGATGATGTCGGCGGCGCGGATGTTTTCGGATATTTGAGCGGCCTGAGCCAGTCGGATTGCGAAGACATCAACGAGGCGCTCGGTTTGAGCGAAATTCCAGCCGTAGAGTAAACCACTGTAAACCTTGGGAAAAAGGGCAAAGCCAAGGCGGTTGCCGGTGATAACGCATGGAGCTTCAACGCGCGCGCATCATTGACGCCGCCCGACGCAAAGCCCGCCGCCTGCGTGCAAAACGGCAAGAATGCCAAGGGCGAGCCGTTGTATATTTACTACCATGTGATTGTGGCGAAGTGATAAAGTAGCCGCCAAAAGAACGCTTAAAAAAGAGGATGTGATTCCATGTCGTACAAAGTCGCCATCGTCGGCGCCACGGGCAATGTCGGCCGCGAAATGCTGAACGTATTGTCGAGCCGCGAATTCCCCGTTTCCGAAGTCGTCGCGCTTGCCAGCTCCCGCTCCGCCGGCAGCCAGGTATCTTTCGGCGAAGACAACGTGCTGAAGGTGCAGGACCTTGCCAAGTACAATTTCAAGGGCACCGATATCGTCCTGTCATCCGCGGGCTCCGCGATTTCCGAAGCCTTCGCGCCGGGCGCTGCGAAAGCGGGCGCGGTCGTGATCGACAACACCTCTTTCTTCCGCATGGACAAGGACGTGCCGCTGGTGGTGCCGGAAGTGAACCCCGACGCGATCAAGGGCTATAAGAAAAAAGGCATCATCGCGAACCCCAACTGCTCGACCATCCAGATGGTCGTGGCACTAAAGCCGCTGCATGACCTTGCGACCATCAAGCGCGTTGTCGTTGCGACCTATCAATCCGTTTCCGGTGCCGGCAAAGAAGCGATGGACGAGCTGTTCAACCAGACCAAGGGTCTCTACTCCAGCGACATGGCGAAACGCGACGTCTTCTCCAAACAGATTTCCTTCAACCTGATCCCGCAGATCGATAAATTCATGCCGGATGGCTACACCAAGGAAGAATGGAAGATGGTCGTCGAGACGAAAAAAATCCTCGACGCGAAAATCGAAGTGAATGCGACCTGCGTGCGCGTGCCGGTTTTCGTCGGCCATTCGGAAGTCGTCAACGTCGAATTCAAGGACCCGATCACTGCAGCGCAAGCCCGCAAGGCGATGCAGAAATTCAAGGGCATCACCGTGATCGACGATCCGGGCGCCGATGACGGCGCGTTCGTCACGCCTGTGGAAATCGCGGGCGAAGACGATGTTTTCGTCAGTCGCATCCGCAAAGACCCCACCGTGAAAAACGGCATCACCATGTGGGTCGTCGCCGACAACCTGCGCAAGGGCGCCGCCACCAACGCGGTGCAGATCGCGGAACTGCTCTCGGAAAAATACCTGTAAAATCTTGGCAAAGATTTACATCCGTATTTCGGGCGACAGGTTTTACGCCAAAAATCTCGACAGCGGCGCGGTGTTCGACGAACCCGCGCTGCTTGCCGTTTCAGAAACGGGCGGGCGCAAGCTGATCGTCGCGGTCGGGACTAATGTGGCCGCAGCCTGCGCCGAAACGGGGGCTGCGCGCATCGCGGCGTTCGACAGCCATCCGCGCGTGCTGGTCGACGATTTTGATTCCGCATCGGCCATTTTCAAATATGCCGTGAAACAGGTGGCGGGGCGTTCATTCATCGCGCCGGTCGCTGTGGTGCATGTCACGAAACCGCTTGTTGGTGGATTGTCGGCAATTGAAAGACGCGCATTGCAGGAATTGGCCCAATCGGCGGGTGCGCGTAACGTCAAAATATTGGACGATCCCGCCGCGTCGGATTACACGCCCGCGCAGCTGGAAGAATACCTGAAACGTATCTGATTATTCCGCCGGTTGCGGCTGGGGGACGTCTTCGGTCGTCACGTCGCCCGCGGCAGGCTCGATTTCGTTCAGTTCATCGGCTTCGGTTTCGCGCGCGAGCTGCGTGGACAGCCTTTCCAGCGCGGCTTCGTCTTCGGGGAATTCGATGTTGTAGAAGGCGGTCTTGGCGGGCATTTCATCGGCGTCGCTCATGACGACAAGGCTCATGGTAATCACGGTCACAATCGCAAGGCCGGTCAGGAGCGCGCCGGAGCAGCGGAGCATCAGGCCGGTTTTGCCGACTTTCTTCTTCGCGCAGTCGATGAGGCCGTTTTCCGACGCCATGCTGTTTGTCCTAGGGTTGTTTATCCCGCCGCGATTGTACCACCAGTTTTTGAAAGCACAAGCTGCAATTATGTAAACCAATGATAAGGCTTGAAAGTTCCATGACAAAAGTCGAAAACAGGGCATGACACTCACTTATCTTTTCATTCTGTCGATAGTTCAAGGGCTTACCGAATTTCTGCCGGTCAGTTCCAGCGCCCATCTGGCGCTGACGCCGCTGTTTATGAACGAAGCCGATCAGGGAATACTGATCGACGTAGCCCTCCATGTCGGCACCCTCTGCGCCATCCTTGTCTATTACTGGCGCGATGTCTGGGCGATTGGCTGGGATGTTTTGCGCTGGAAACCCACCTTCAACCGCAACCTCGGCATATATATCGCCTTGGCGACCATCCCCGCGCTGGCGCTCGGCCTGCTCATCCATGTCCTGCTGCCCGAAGGCATCCGCAGCGTGACGGTCATTACCGCCACCACCCTGATTTTCGGCGGGCTGATGGGCGTTGCCGACCTGAAATTCCCGCAGGTGAAAGAGGTGAAGGACATCACCCTGAAACAGGCATTGCTGATCGGCCTGGCGCAGGCCGTCGCGTTGATCCCCGGCACCAGCCGTTCCGGCATTACCATGACAACGGCGCGGTTTCTGGGCTTCAAGCGCGTCGATGCGGCGCGGTTTTCCTTCCTGCTCGGTATTCCCGCCATGGTGGCGGCAGGGGCGATGAGCTTCCTTGAAATCTTCAAATCCGATAATCCCGGTCTGCTGCATGAAAGCGTGATTGCGGTGGGCCTCGCCTTCGTGGCGGGCCTCTGCGCCATCCATTTCATGATGAAATGGCTGAAAAAATTCGGTCTTATGCCGTTTGTGGTTTACCGAATCCTGCTCGGCACCTTCCTGTTATTTTATTTCGTCCTGTAAGCGGTTTTTTAACCGCAATCGCCCAAGATAGTCGTGGCTGCCGTCGTCTGACGGTTACAGCAGATCGGAAGAGCGTCGTGTAGGGAAAGAGTGTATGG
>JAQSWE010000013.1 GCA_029266795.1 Alphaproteobacteria bacterium
GCGTGCAGGCAAATATTTCCGCCGAGGCGATGGGTTCCATCCGCCAGGGCGGCATAAACATAATGGTATAGGGTTAAGGGAGAAAAATAATGGCAACAGTCGGTACATCGACAGACGTTCAGGCATCGGCGCAGAAAAACGCCGTCGCATCGACGCAGCTCAACCAGAACTTTGACGACTTCCTGCAGATGCTGACGACGCAGCTGCAGAACCAGGATCCGCTGTCCCCCATGGACACGGCACAATTTACCAACCAGCTCGTCCAGTTCTCTCAGGTCGAGCAGCAATTGCGCGGCAACGACACGCTGAACAAGCTGCTCGCGATGCAGACACTCAATATGACGGCGCTCGGCGTCAGCTTCATCGGCAAGGATGTTGAAGTCGCGGGTGACACCTTCACCGCGACCGGCACATCCCCTGTTGCGATGTCCTACACGCTGCCCGAAGCCGCGACCAGCGGCACGATCAGCATCCTCGATGAAAACGGCGACACCGTTTATTCGGAAGATGCGGAAAAAACTGCAGGCACGCATGAATTCGTCTGGGACGGCATGAACGATGACGGCAACATGGCGCCCGCCGGAAAATACACGGTCAAGGTGAGCGCAGGCAATGCGACCACCACATCGCTGAACGTCACGACATATGTGCCGGGACGCGTCACGAGCCTTGAATCCGCTGACGACGGCACATTGCTGTTGAACGTCAACGGCGTAAAAGTTCCGCTGACCGACGTTCGCAAAATCGCGCAGCCCACGTAAAAACTGGCACGGCGGTTGCAAGGACCGCAGCAGGATTTTAATTCACCGCCGGAAAATCCTTCCGGCAGAAACAGAAAAAAGAAGGAGACTACCATGAGCGTTTTCGGATCACTCTTCACCGCGGTGTCGGGCCTGACTGCACAAAGCCAGTCGCTTGGCATGATTTCAAACAACATCGCCAACGTCAGCACTGTCGGTTACAAACGCAGCGATGCGTCGTTCTCCGACCTCGTGACGACAAGCGGCCGCTCCACGCTTTATACGCCGGGCTCCGTGAAAGCATCGCAGAACCAGCGCGTCAGCCTGCAAGGTATTTTGCAGCAAAGCTCTTCCTCGACCGACCTCGCGATGTCGGGCAACGGCTTCTTCGTCGTTGAAAACGGCACCGGCGCAGATGCGGAAACGCTTTACACCCGCGCTGGCTCCTTCAGCGAAGACCTGAACGGCAACCTCACCAACACCGGCGGTTTCATCCTGCAGGGCTGGCCGCTCGACCAGAACGGCGCGATCATCGGCGGCACGAGCCTCGGCTCGCTGGTGCCCGTGAACCTTACTTCCGGCGGCATCTCGCAGATGACAACGTCCGTATCACTCGACGCCAACCTGAACGCCGCACAGACCGTCAGCGCGAACGCGTCGGACTTCACGCGCGACATCACCATCTATGATGACGGCGGCAACCCCCGCACGATTTCCGTCAGCTTCAAGAAGCACGCCCCCACCGCGGGCACCGTGACCGGCACCGTCGACCTGCGTACGCAGAGCGGCAACTTCGTCCCCGGCACCGACAGCTTTGACGTCGATGCAGGCTTCGGCGCAACCACTATCACCATGGACGGCGACGTTAACAAGCTACTGACCGACCTGAACGCGGTCGCTGGCATCAACGCACAGCTTGACGGCAACGGCTTCCTCGTCATCCAGAACGAAACTGCGGCTGCCGAAGTGACGCTGACCGACGGCTCGGGCACGCCCCTTGCGCTCAATACACTGGGTGTTCCGGCTGGCACGACCGCGACGACACCCGCAACCCCGGTTGCGGGCGCAGCGCCCGTCACCGAAAACCCGAACGGCTGGTGGGATATTCAAGTCACGACCGCAACCGGCGACCTGCTGCCGACCGGCCAGTCGATCAACTTCAACAGCGACGGCACACTGAACGCGCCCACCACCGGCGGGCAGGTCAACATTGCCCTCGGCCCTGTTGCCTGGACGACACCTGCCGGCACTTCCGGCGCCTTCACGCTCGATATCGCAGGCATGACGCAGCAAACCGGCGCCTATACCGCCAGCGCCGACCAGAACGGCTCGCCGGTCGGCTATCGCACCGGCGTCTCGGTCGATCGCGACGGCATCGTCAGCGCACAGTTCTCCAACGGCCTGTCGCGCCAGATCTACCAACTTGGCATTGCGAACTTCGTCAACCCCGACGGGCTGACCGCCCTGAGCGGCACCGTCTTCCGCGTGTCTGACACCTCCGGCGAGCCGGATGTCGTGGCGGCCAACACGGGCGGCGCGGGCTATGTCGAGGGCGGCGCTCTCGAACAGTCCAACGTCGATCTCGCGGATGAATTCTCCAAGATGATCGTCACGCAGCGCGCCTATTCAGCCAACACCAAGGTCATCACGACCGCGGACCAGATGACGGCGGAACTGCTCCAGCTGAGATAATAACAGGATAATACCCTTCCCCTTCCGACAAGGGGGAAGGATAAGGGGCTCCACTGGCAGAAGGCCGGGGAGCCCCTATTTTTTCGCCCATTTTTTGCCTTGATTCCGCCCCGAAGCTGGCCGACTATCCGCAGCAGGAAGGCGGGCGGCATGGCCAAGAAGCAAAAACCCACGAAAAGCAGCACCCTCGACATCGTCGCGATGCTGAAGGAAGCCGACGGCTTGCGCAAAACCGGTCGTATTCCCGAAGCCATGCGCGCCTATCAGGTTTTGCTAGGCTATGTGCCCGACCTGCTGCCCGCGCTTTATAATCTCGGCCAGATCCACCGCCACCTGACAGAATACAGCGATGCGGAATATTGCTTCCGCCGGATGCTGCACACCGCGCCAGACGACCTCGAGGCCATGACCGCGCTTGCCACCACCTGCATCGAGCAGGGATCGACGGAGGAAGCACGACAGCTCGCCGCGCGCGCCGCGAGTCTCTCCAAGGCACCCTTCATTCAGATGCGCACCGCGATCATCATGCGCCGCGCCGGAGATTTGGCGGCTGCGCAGAAAATGGCGGAATGCGCGATCAAAGAAGATCCGAATTGCATTGACGGATATTATACGCTGTCGAACCTCAAGAAATTCAAAGCTGACGAGGCGGACTTCAAGAATCTCGCAGCGCTCGCAGATCGCGCAGGCGGATTGCCGGATCAACAGCGCATCAAGCTGGAATTCGCGCTCGGCAACGCGAAACTGGATGTCGGGCAGGATAAAGAGGCCTTCGATCATTACGCGACGGGCACCCGCCTGCAACGCCTTGTGCATAAGCATGTCACCGTCGAACTGATCGAAAAATATGCGGACAGCATCATCGCTTTGTTCACGCCGGAACTGGTGCAGAAATTCGCGGCGGCGGGCGCGGTTGATTCCGCGCGGCCCGTTTTCATCATCGGCATGCCGCGCTCCGGCTCGACGCTGGTCGAGCAGATTCTGTCCAGCCACCCGCAGATGGCGGCGATGGGAGAAGTCAATTTCTTCCAGAACAGCCTGCCTTACTATCCCAATGCCGAAGTGCAGCAGCTTTTCCCGCCAGCCATGCCGACCGTCACAAAAAAACTGGTCGAGAACCTGTCGCCGGAAATGCTGGACGGTATCGCCAAAAAATACCTGCAACTAACCGAACCCTTCGCGCAAAACGGCGCCAAGCTGGCAGACAAGATGCTGTTTAATTTCTTTTTCGTCGGCCTCATCAGACTTGCACTGCCGAATGCAAAAATCATTCACTGCACGCGCGACCCGATGGCGGTGGGATTGTCGATCTGGCAAAAGATGTTCCATGCAGATGTTTTCTGGGCCTATGACATGCGGGAGATCGGGCGCTATTACCGGCTTCATGAAAAACTGATGGCGCATTGGAACATACTGTTTCCCGGCCGGATATTCGAGGCGAACTATGAAACGATCGTCGCAGATCAGGAAACCCAGACCCGCCGCCTGCTGGAATTCTGCGGCCTGCCCTGGAACGAAAGCTGCCTGAAGTTCCAGGAAACCGACCGCCCCGTCATCACGGCAAGCTCGTCACAAGTGCGCCAGAGCCTCTATACAGGCTCGGTCGCGCGCTGGAAAAAATACGAACAATTTTTGCAGCCGATGATCGACGCCATGAAAGAAGGCGCCTGAGCGCGCAACGCCAACGCATCAATCGCTTTATGGAGATTCGGTCGGCAAAGGCCTGCGCAACGCCCGATATCTGAAAGAATCGGCAGACTCGCTTGCGCGTTAGATAGTTGACCGCGTCAAATTCCCGATATTTTTCAGTTGTATACAATTTATCCAGTATTCTAAGCGAGATAAACCATTTGTTAACCAGCCCCGTGAGATGATGATTTATGGCTGAGGGAGTATCCCGAGGTCTTAATACATAAATGCATCAACCTAGAAAAGGAACATGCCATGGCTGACGTCACTCTCACTGCCGCTCTCCGCTCGAACCTTCTGAGCATTCAGGGCACCCAAAGACTTCTCGACTCTACCCAGCTCCGTCTTGCGACGGGCCTGAAAGTTAACAGCGCTCTGGATAACCCCAGTGCGTTCTTCGCTTCCCAGTCCCTCACCAACCGCGCGAATGACCTGAACCGTCTTCTGGACGGCCAAGGCCAGGCGATCCAAGTGCTGAAAGCCGCTGACGAAGGTATCAAGCAGATCACGAGCTTCCTCGAGCAGGCGCAAGCTATCGCTCAAGAAGCGCAAGATCAGCTCAACGCCGATCCTCTCGCTGACGTTTCCTCGCTTGGCGCAAGCTTTGACGAAGTCCTCAACCAGGTCGACGCTCTGGCTGGTGACTCCGGCTATCGCGGCTCCAACCTCGTTGCCGGCGCATCGACTCTGTCGGTGACCTTCAACGAAGCAGGCGACTCCACTTTGGACGTCGTCGGTGCCGACCTGACCATTGGCAACGACCTGACCGTCGCGTTGACGGGCGGTACTTGGGCTGATACGACCGCAACTCAAGCGACTCTCGATGCTATCGCTGCAGACTTGACGACCGTCCGTAACACGGCGGCTTCGTTCGGTACCAGCCTGAACATCATCCAGACCCGCCAGGACTTCACCCAGAACCTGATTAACGTTCTGAAAGAAGGCTCTGACAAACTGACCGTCGCCGACAAGAACGAGGAAGGCGCGAAACTGCTGTCTCTGCAAACGACTCAGCAGCTTGGCATCACCTCTCTGTCGCTGGCTTCTCAGTCGAACCAGGCGGTTCTCCGTCTCTTCGGCTAATAAGGCCAAGACCAAATCTAAAAAGACCGGCGGCCTTAAAAAAGCCGCCGGTTCTTTTTTGACCGCAGCGATATAGATACGATTTATTAACCAATTGCTGCCAAGATGGTAACTGTAAAAACGGCGGGAGAATCCCCCTTCATTCCAAGACCAAGGAGAGAATCTCATGGCACTCATCATCGACCTGAAACCACAAGAACGGATTATCGTCGGCGGCGCGCTGATTACGAATGACGCCAACCGCACGCGCCTGCACATCGAAGGCGACAGCCCCATCCTGCGCGAAAAAGATATCATGCGCGAGGCGGACGCCAACAGCCCCTGCAAGCGCATCTATTTCACCATCCAGCTGATGTACCTGTCGAACGAGCCTGAAAAGCTCCACGAGGTTTATTTCCAGCAGATCCGCGACATCCAGAACGCCGCACCCTCCACCTCCACGTTCTTCATGGTCATCAACGACCATATCCTCGCCAACCGCTATTACAAGGCCATGAAGGAAGCGCGAAACCTGATGGAACATGAAAGGGAGCTGCTGGCCAGTGTCTAACCCCCAAAACCCCTACGGCGCGGCCGTCAATGCATATGGCGCGACCGCGACCGCCAACGACCCGCGCGCGCTTGAAGGAAAAATTCTTCTGAAGGCCGCATCTAAATTGGAAGACCTTGCCACCCGGCTGCGTGCCGGTGAAAACGTGCGTGTGGTGGAGCGCGGCGAAATCCTCGAATACAACCAGAAGCTCTGGCAGGTCTTCGTCAGCGACACCATGAACCCCGACCATCCCCTGCCCCAGGAAATCAAGAATAACATCGCGACGCTCGCGCTGTTCATTTTCAAGCGGACGCTGGAATTGCTGGCCGATACCAATCCTGACAAAATTCAGGCGCTGATCGACATCAACCGCAACATCGCGGCGGGCGTGCTGAAAAAGCCCGCAGGCGCGAAGCCGGACGTGCAACCGTCCAAGGCCGATGTCCAGCCTATCGACAGCGAAGCATAAAAATCAGAGGAAAATTAAGCGATGAGGCTTTGCGTCGACTGAGGTGACGACGTGCCGCCGCCGGCATTACCGGAGGGGGCATAAGTCTGCGGGGCCGTAAAGCTGCGCGCTTCAGGAGCAGGGGCCGCCTGACCTTCAGACGGTGCGGAAGGTGCGAAGCCGTTGGCACGCTTCGCCGTCTCGGCGGTCGTTTCGGGCGCGGTATTGTCGGAAGCCGGGATCAGGCTTTCGGCGCGCTTGAACGCCTTGATTTGCGATTCACTCGGATACTGGCGGATGACATCGCCTTCTTCGGAGATGACTTCCAGGATGGCGATGTTCTGAAGGTTGTCGACACGGATGCGTGAGGTCGCAAACTCCGGCGCGCTAATTGCCTGAGGGGTTGGTGCCGAATCCGTGTTGCTCTGAGGTTGATATCTCAGAACGGAAGGTTGGACCGACAATGTGCTAATAGATTCAATCATATCCTATGATTCCTATCGCACGAGTAAAAAATCTACTCCTACAATTCTTATCTTACAGTATCTGACAAGGATTGCAAGTAAAAAATGTAAGTCAATCAAATAGTTACTTAATTATTAACATTACATTTACTTGTTAATACTTTATTAACCTTCAGAGTATTTATTTGGCCCCTCCCCTTGCTAAAATGCCCTTAAAAACCAATCGTTTATTATCGGGATATCAATGAAATCTGTTTAAGATGGTGTAAGTAAAAGACATTTTGCATGATCCTTGCATATTTAAAACAAAGAAAAACAAGCTATATCAATTGATTATTGGGGATTTATGCCATACCGACTGAAAAACTTGGGAAAACTATCGGGCAAAATTTGCCTAGTCGGTAAAAATTGGTTACTGTTAAGAAGTGGGGTTTCGGGTTTTCTATTATATATCAACGCCCGGACTCCCTTCTTTGAGTAACGTCAAAGCAAGGGGAGAATGACTTTGGATTCGTTGCTGGAATCGCTGAAAAACTTGGGTCCCGGACGCCTGATCATGATGCTGGTCACGTTCTTCGGGCTGATCATATTTTTCGTCTTCATCGCGGTGCGCTCCAGCGCCCCGTCGCTCAGTTTGCTGTATAGCGACTTGGCGACCGCCGATGCGACAGAAATTTCCGCCAAGCTCGACAACTCGAATATTCCCTATGCCTTGAGCGAAGACGGCACAAAAGTGTCAGTCCCGCACAAGGACATTTCCCGCGCCCGCATGCTGCTGGCGGCGGAAGGCCTGCCCCGCAAAGGCGCGATGGGCAACGAGCTGTTCGACCAGAAACAAACTTTCGGCAAAACCAGCTTCGAGCAGAACAATACCGCCAAGCGCGCGCTCGAGGGCGAACTCGCCCGTACCATTTCCACGATGGATCAGGTGCGCTCCGCTAAAGTCATGCTTGTATTGCCGCAACGCGAACTGTTCAGCCGCGACCGGCAGCCGGCTTCCGCTTCCGTTTTCGTGAACCTGCGAAGCGCGGGCAATATCGGCAATGAACAGATCATGGCGATCCGCCAGTTGGTGGCCGCGGCCGTGCCGCAATTAAAACCCAGCTCCGTCGCCGTCGTCGACCAGAGCGGCAACGTACTTGCCCGCGCGGAAGACGAACAGGGGCGCGACAGCCTGAGCCGTAATGCCGACGATATGCGCAAGAGCTACGAGACCCGTACGAAAGCCTCGATCGAGGATATCGTCGGCCGCATCGTGGGCTTTGAAAAAGTCCGCGCCGCAGTCGCTGCGAAAATGAACTTCGATATCCTGAACCGCAACTCCGAAAGTTATAACCCCGACGGTCAGGTTGTCCGCTCGACCCAGAGCGTGACGGAAGAAGCGTCAGACACCTCTGCCACCAACGGCAGCGGCAATGGCGCGGTTTCCGTCGCCAACAACCTGCCCGGCCTGCCCGCTGGCGGAGGCGACACCGCACAGGCGGGGTCGAAAAACAACCGCACCGAAGAAACCACCAACTACGAAATCACCAAGACGGTGGAAACGCTGGTGCGCGAAGGCGGCGAGATTGAAAAACTTTCCATCTCCGTCCTCGTCGATGGCAGCTATGCCCCCGATACGGCAGCCGCGAAGCCGAAAGACGCGCCCGCGGACTGGGCAGCACCCCTCAAATACACGCCCCGCACGGCGGAAGAACTGACCAAAATCGCGGCGCTCGTGAAATCGGCCGTCGGATATGATGAAAGCCGCGGCGACACCGTGGAAGTCGTCAACATGCAGTTCGCGCAGAGCGAGCTGTTCGATGCCACGCCCGTTGCGAACGATACAATCCTCGGCTTCCCCAAATCCGACATCCTCGGCATGGCGGAAACGCTGGCGCTCAGCCTTGTCGCGATCCTCGTGATCCTGCTGGTGTTGCGCCCGCTGGCAATGCATTTCGCGGCGGCAGCGCGTGCGCCCCGTGCAGCCGGTGAAGGCGGCGCGGATACGCCCATGCTGGCAGGCGGCCCGCAACAGGCACAGCTGTCGGGCCCCGGCGGCAACTCCGGCATGATCAGCGGCCCGTCGGAGCTTGAATCGATGATCGACATGTCGTCGGTCGAAGGCAAAGTGAAGGCATCGTCGGTGCAGAAAATTTCCGACCTCGTGACCAACCACCCGAATGAAACCGTTTCGGTCATTCGCCAGTGGATGTCGCAGGAAAGTTAAGACCGGTTTGGGGGAGACTCTTTAATGCGCGTTCGTGAAGATTACCGCACGCTGACCGGGGCCGAGAAGGCCTCGATCCTGCTGTTGTCGCTGGGCGAGGAATATACGTCCAAAGTGTTCGAAGCACTGGACGAGGAAGAGATCATGCAGATCTCCCAAACCATGTCGAACCTCGGCAAGGTCAGCGCAGGCGTGATCGAGCGCCTGTTCATCGAATTCGCCGAAAGCATCACCTCTACCTCCTCCCTCGTCGGCTCGCTCGATTCAACCGAACGCTTGCTGCAAAAGGTGCTCGGCAAGGACAAAGTCGACAACATCATGGAAGAGATCCGCGGCCCCGCCGGCCGCACCATGTGGGAAAAGCTGTCGAACGTGAACGAAGACATCCTCGCGAACTTCCTGCAAAAGGAATATCCGCAGACGGTCGCCGTCGTGTTGTCGAAAATCACCGCTGAACATTCCGCTCGCACACTTGCCCTGCTGCCCGAAGGCTTCGCGATGGAAGTCGTTATGCGCATGCTGCGCATGGAGGCGGTGCAGAAAGAAGTGCTCGATGATGTCGAGAAGACGCTCCGCACCGAATTCATGATGAACCTCGCCAAAACCAGCCGCCGCGACAGCCACGAGATCATGGCCGAGATTTTCAACAACCTCGAGCGTGCGACCGAGACCAAGTTCATGACCAACCTGGAAGAGCGCAACCCAGACGCCGCCGAGAAAATCCGCAGCTTGATGTTCACCTTCGAAGACCTCGGCCGCCTCGACCCGTCGGCGATCCAGACGGTTATCCGCTCGGCCAACAAGGAAATGCTGCCGCTCGCGCTCAAGGGCGCGTCGGATGCGATGAAGGACCTGTTCTTCTCGAACATGTCGGAGCGCGCGGCCAAGATCATGAAAGAAGACATGGGCGCCATGGGCCCCGTGCGCCTGAAAGATGTCGAGGAAGCGCAGGCAAGCCTCGTTTCCACGGCGAAAGATCTGGCGGACCGCGGCGAAATCGCGATTATCACCTCGAAGGACGAAGATGAGCTCATCTACTAAAAATGACGGTGAGGTGAAGAAGTTTCTCTTCGACACCAATGATTTCGACAAGGACAAATCCTTGCCGGAAAACGCTGTCTATTCCGAAGAGCAATTGATCCTCGCCAAGATGCAGGCAGCGCAAACCGGCAAAGCCGAAGGTATCCGCGAAACCCGCGCGGCGCAGGAAGAACTGGCGCTCAAATGCTTCCACCAGATCATCACGCTGCTGGAGCGGCTGATCCTCGCCGAAGACAAGCGCGAGATTGAAAAGATGATGGCAACCGTGCGCCTGACCGCGCGCGTGACGCACAAGCTTCTGCCCCAATTCGCCGACCGCTATTCGATGGACGAGATCGAGCGCGTGATTACAGAGGCAATCGAGGCCCGCCGCGACGAGCCGCGCATCGCGATCACTATCCCGACGATGCACATGGAAGCGCTGAAGAATGGCATCGATAAAATGGCGCTCGACAAAGGCTATGCCGGAAAACTGATTTTGTTGTCCGACGACGCGATGAGCCCTTCCGACGTGCGCGTCGAATGGGCCGATGGCGGCGCGGAGCGGCTGTATGAGCGTCTCTACGCACAAATTGAATCGGAGTTCGCGAAAGCGATCGCCGGGATGCAATCCACGATCAAAGACTGAACCAGTTAACAACCGGAGTACAAAATGGCCAATGACCCGAACAAGCCGCAGGTTGAATTCGAAGACCTGGAAGAGCATGTGACGACCGAAGTCCGTAAGAAAGACATCGACGCCATCTACGACATTCCCGTGCAGATTTCCGCCGTGCTGGGCAAATCGACCATGCAGGTCAGCCAGCTGCTGAAACTCGGCCGCGGCGCGGTCGTGGAACTGGACCGCAAGGTCGGCGAGGCGATTGACATCTACGTCAACAACCGCCTTGTCGCGCGCGGCGAAGTGATCGTCGTCGAAGACCGTCTCGGCGTCACCATGACCGAGATCGTCAAATCCGACCGCTCGCCTCAATAAACTAAATAGAAGACCGGAGATAATCCCAAGATGCGCTTGATGATCGTCGGCAGCCTCAATGGCCAAATCAGCACGGCTGGCAAGATCGCCATCAGCCGCGGGGCCAAGGTCACGCATACCGAAGACGCCGAACAGGCGCTCGGCGCGCTGCGCTCGGGGCGCGGCGCGGATCTCATCATGATCGATGTGAAGCAGGATATCGCCGCTTTCATTACGCAGCTGAAGGAAGAACGCTTCGTCGTGCCCGTCGTCGCCTGCGGCATCAATACCGATGCCGCGACCGCCGTGCGCGCGATCAAGGCGGGAGCGAAAGAATACATCCCCCTGCCCCCGAACGCCGAGCTGATCGCCGCCGTGCTGCAGGCCGTGACGGAAGAAAGCAACGCCATGATTGCGGGCGATGCCAGCATGAAGGCGATTTTGCAGGTCGCCGACCGCGTCGCGCCGTCGGATGCCACGATCCTGATCACCGGCGAGAGCGGCACGGGTAAAGAGGTGATGTCGCGCTACATCCACCAGAAGAGCAAGCGCCACAACGGCCCGTTTATTTCCATCAACTGCGCCGCCATTCCCGAAAGCCTGCTGGAATCTGAACTCTTCGGCCACGAAAAAGGCTCCTTCACCGGTGCCGTCGCGCGCCGCACAGGCAAATTCGAAGAAGCGAACGGCGGCACGCTGCTGCTGGACGAGGTGAGCGAAATGCACCCCGCGCTGCAGGCAAAACTGCTGCGCGCAATTCAGGAACGCATCATCGACCGCGTCGGCGGCAATGCGCCCGTCAAAATCGACATTCGCCTGATCGCAACCAGCAACCGCGACATGGAAGAAGCCGTGCGCGAAGGCAAGTTCCGCGAAGACCTTTATTACCGCCTGAACGTCGTGAACCTGCAATTGCCGGGGCTTCGGGAGCGACCTGCCGACATCATTCCGCTCGCATCCATGTTCGTCGCCAAATACAGCGAGCAGAACGGCATCCCGAACAAGCGCCTCTCGCCAGCCGCCACCGAAAAGCTGCGCGCGCATCACTGGCAGGGCAACGTGCGCGAGCTTGAAAACACCATGCACCGCGCCGTCCTCGTCTCGCAGGAAGCGGAAATCGAGCCCACCGCCATCATGCTGGCCGGACAAAAAGCCGCCAGCGTCGCCCAAGCCGCAGCCGCAACGGCGAAAGCCGTTGAAAAAGCAGCCGCGCCCACAGCAGCAGGCGGCGAGCCCGCTCTCGTCGGCCGCACGGTCGCCGATGTGGAGCGCGAACTGATCCTGAACACACTCGACCATTGCCTCGGCAACCGCACCCATGCCGCCAACATCCTCGGCATCTCGATCCGCACGCTGCGGAACAAGCTGAAGGAATACGGCGACTCCGGCCTGTCGGTCGCGGAAGGCGGGAAATAATTGATGGCTGAGGCAGGCGCACCCAGTTTCGGCTCCAACTTCCGCATCCGCAGCGACGTGATTTTCGCCTTCGGCATCATTGCGATCCTGACGGTGCTGATCCTGCCGATGCCGCCCTGGCTGCTCGACGCCTGCCTTGCGCTGTCCCTCACCTTCTCCGTCCTCATCCTGATGACGGTGCTGTTCATCGAAAAACCGCTGGAGCTGTCGTCATTCCCGACCATCCTGCTGGTCGCGACGATGATACGACTAGCTTTGAACCTCGCCTCCACCCGCCTTATTCTCGCACACGGGCATGAGGGCAAGGACGCTGCCGGCCATGTGATCGAGGCCTTCGGCAGCTTCGTCATGGGCGACAATTTCGTCATCGGTATCATCGTCTTCGCGATTTTGACCATCGTCAACTTCGTCGTCATCACCAAGGGCGCGGGCCGTATCGCCGAAGTCGCGGCGCGTTTCAGCTTGGACGCGATGCCCGGCAAGCAGATGGCCATCGACGCCGACCTTTCCGCCGGCATGATCGACGAGAAAGAAGCCCGCTACCGCCGCTCACAGCTGGAACAGGAAAGCACCTTCTTCGGCGCGATGGACGGCTCGGCCAAATTCGTACGCGGTGACGCCATCGCTGGCCTGCTGATCGTCTTCATCAACGTTATCGGCGGCATCATCATCGGCATGGTGCAAAAAGACCTGAGTTTTGAAGACGCATCGAACTTCTACACCCACCTGACCATCGGCGACGGCCTTGTAACGCAAATCCCCGCCCTGATCGTCTCCATCGCATCCGGTATGCTCGTCTCGAAAGCGGGCGTCGCCGGTTCCGCCGAAAAGGCCGTCTTCGCGCAGCTGAGCAATTACCCGCAGGCGCTGATCATGAGCGCCGTATTGATGACCGTGCTGGCGCTCATCCCCGGCATTCCGGCACTCCCCTTTTTGATTATGGCGGCCACCGCCGGCGTCTTCGCCTACAACACGATTGAAACCCGCAAAAAAACCGCAAACACCAAGGCCGCCGATGAACAGGCTGCGATCGCAAAAGTGCCGGTCGCGGAAGAGCCGATTTCGAAGGCGCTCGCCATCGACAACATCCGCGTCGAACTGGGCTACGGCTTGCTGCCGCTCGTGAACAACCCCGAAAAGGGCCGCCTCACCGACCAGATCAAGGGCCTGCGCCGCCAGCTGGCGGAAGACATGGGCTTCATCCTGCCCTCCGTGCGCATTCAGGACAATTTGCAGCTGCCCGCCAATTCATACGTCGTGCGCATCAAGGAAATCGAAGCTGGCAAGGGCGATATCCGCCCCGACATGCTGCTCTGCATGAACCCGACGGGCGACAAGATCGAACTGCCGGGCGAAGCGACGCGCGAGCCCACCTTCGGCCTGCCCGCCATGTGGATCAGCCCCGATTACCGCGAGGAAGCACATTTCCGCGGCTATACCGTCGTCGATCCAGCCACCGTCGTGACCACGCATATCACTGAAGTCATCAAGGACAACATGCCCGACCTGCTGTCCTATGCCGAAACGCAGAAGCTGCTGGACGAGCTGCCGAAGACGCACCAGAAACTGGTCGCCGACGTCATCCCGACGAAAATAACCGTCACCGGCCTGCAGCGCGTGCTGCAGAATTTGGTTTCCGAGCGTATCTCCATCCGCGACCTGCCCACCATTCTGGAAGGTGTGGCGGAGGCGACCGGTTTCACCAGCAACGTCACCATGATTACCGAGCATGTGCGCGCGCGCCTCGCCCGCCAGATCTGCGACCAGAACAGCAACAATGCGGGCATCCTGCCGCTCGTCACGCTGTCCGGCGAATGGGAACAGGCCTTTGCGGAAGCGCTGATCGGCAATGGCGAGGAAAAGCAGCTTGCCATGGCGCCGTCGCGCCTGCAGCAATTCATCCAGTCCGTGCGCACGGTTTATGAAGACATGGCGATGAAGGGCGAAAGCCCCGTGCTGCTGACCAGCCCCGGCATCCGCCCCTATGTGCGCTCGATCATCGAACGGTTCCGCCCGCAGACGATTGTTATGTCGCAGAACGAAATCCACCCCCGCGCGAAAATCCGCACTTTCGCCCAGATCACGTGATAGCAACACATGCGCCTTAAATCATTCGAAGCAAAAACGATGACCGACGCGATGCGCCAGATCAAGGAGGCGCTCGGCGACGATGCCATTATCGTCAGTACCAAGGAAGCCGGCGGCTGGATCCGCGTCACGGCGGCGGTCGAGCAGGACGAGCTGCCCGCATCGCAAAAGCCGAAAGCCAACACCCCGCGCGACCCGCAGCCCTATGACGAAGAAGAAATGGTCGAGATGATCACCGACGCGCTGCTGAAGCACCGCGTGCCGGGTAATGTCAGCGAAAAGATCGTCGCCGCCGCCATGGTGCTGCCCGCGCGCGAGCCGAAAAAGATGCTGGCAGGCGCGCTCGGCAAAATCTTCAAATTCGACACGCCCGCCAAGAAAATGACCAAGCCGCTGATCCTCGTCGGCCCGCCCGGCGCAGGCAAGACGCTGATGACGGCAAAAATGGCAGCCTCCGCCGTCATGGCGGGACAGAAGCCCGCGATCATCACGACCGATATCGCGCGCGCGGGCGGCATCGAACAGCTCTCCGCCTTCCTCGATATCATGAAACTGCCGCTCTATCAGGCGGAAGACGCGAAAACGCTCGCTTCCGCGCTGGCGAAGATCAAGAACGCATCGCCGATCATTATTGATACCGGCGGCCTCAACCCGTTTGATCCTGCGGAAATGAAAACCCTGCTGAAACTGATGGGCGTCGCCGATATGGACGCGGCCCTCGTGCTCCCCGCCGGTTTCGACGCCGAGGAAAGCGCCGAAATGGCAATGACCTTCGATATCATCGGCGTGCGCCGCCTGATCCCCACGCGGCTCGATTTCGCGCGCCGCATCGGCGGCATCTTGAGCGCGGCGGACAAAGGCGGCCTTGTCTTCGGCGCGGCCAGCCATACGCCCAATGTCGCCAACGGCATTATAACGCTCACCCCCGATACCCTCGCCGATTTCCTGATGCCGCATGTACCGGCAGCGAGCAAGGCGAAGAAAGGCAAGTCATGACAACCAAGACAAAGCAGCCCCCGACGAAAACGACCGGCGATGCGCCCGCGCAAAAACTTTTTGCCGTGGCATCGGGCAAGGGCGGCGTCGGCAAGACATGGTTTTCGATCACGCTCTGCCATGCGCTGACGCAGCGCGGCAAGAAAGTTTTGCTGTTCGACGGCGATCTGGGATTGGCGAATATCGACGTGCAATTGGGATTGATGGCCAAGCGCGACCTGAATGACGTGATCGAGGGCAACCTGACGCTGTCGCAGATCATCACGCCCTATGAAGCGGGCGGGTTCGACGTGATCGCGGGACGCTCCGGCCACGGTTCGCTTTCCGCCATGGCGCTGCCGCGCCTGCAGGAATTGATGGAACAGATCCGCGGGCTGCTGCCGAAATACGACGCGATCATCATCGACCTTGGCGCAGGCATCGACCGCACTGTGCGTTTCATGGCCGCCGCCGCCGATGTGACTTTTGTGATCACGACGGACGAGCCGACCGCGTTGACCGACGCCTATGCCTTTATAAAGCTGAGCCACGCCGCAGGACATGGCGACAACCTGAAAGTCGTCGTCAACCAGACGGGCAGCGAGAAGGAAGGCGAAGCGACCTATGGCACGATCCTGAAGGCCTGCAAAAACTTCCTGAAAATATCGCCGCCGCTGATGGGCATCATCCGGCAGGATAAACGCGTACGCGACGCGATCCGCGCGCAAACGCCGTTCCTCGTGCGCTCCCCCAATACGGAGACCGCGCAGGACCTCGAAAAAATCGCCGACCGCGTTGTCGCCGAAATCCTCGCCTAGCGAAGGGGCGGGGTCATGAGCGATTCATCCATCCCGCCGAAACGGCCCGCAACCAACGTGCTGAACGCCACCACGCCGCCTGCGAAGTCACAAGGCACGCAGCGGTTGCTGGACGAAGCCGCACCCGTGAAGCAATCCCCCGCCGATATCGGCAATGACCGCATGCCCGTGAAGCTGGAAGGCCGCGTCGTCTCGCAGAACCGCGAAACCGGCGAAACCCGCATCGCCACATCGCGCGGCGAGATTGTGGTCAACAGTGACAAGCCGATGCCGAAGGATGCCGCCGTCACCGTCGAACTCACACGCGGCAAAGATGGCGGGCTGATGGCGCAGATTGCGCTGCTGCGCGAAAAGGCCGCGGCGCTGGAAACACCCGAATTGCCTGTTCCTGTTGCGACGAAGCCGCCGCCCGCCCCGCCCCTGAAACCCGGCGATGTTGTGACCGCGCTGGTCTTAACCGATGATGCCGTTCCGCCGCCATCCCGCCCCGCTGAATCTAATATCCCCCTGCAACGCGCCGCCGAAGTGCTGGAACGCCTGACGCCCGATATGCTGCGGCAGTTGCCGAAACCGCTGCCCGTGCCGAACGACGTGATCCAGCAACTGGCAACCGCGCCCGACAAGCTGGCCGCATTGCAGAAACTGCCGCCCGAACAGCAGCAGGCCATTCTGAATTATCTGGCGAAGCCGGAGGTTGCGGCGAAGCTGCAGCAGATGATTCCGCCATCGCCCGCGCCCCTGCCGACAGGCAGCGCAACGCCGCCCCAAACAACCCCTGCTACCACAGCGCCGGATACCGACCTGCCACCGCTGCCTGTTCCCGCAGGCAAAGGCACCGGCAACGCCCCGCCGCCCACAGGTGTCGGCGCTTTGAAGGGGCTACTGCCCCTGATCGAAAGCCTGCAAAACGCCAATCCCGGCCCCGGCGGGCTGATGATGCCGCGCATGGGCGGCGGGCAGAAGACGGATATGCCACAGGGCTTGCAGGGGCTGATCCCGAGCATGAGCCAGCTGCGCATCGTCAGCGTGACACCGCAAGGCCAACAACCACCCGTGCCGCAGCAGGGCCAGATACTGGGCGAGGTTGAATTCGTGACAACCAACGGCCAGCCCTCCATCCGCGCGGGTGCGCAAAGTTTTCTGCTCCGCACCAGTGCTCCGCTGCCCATCGGCACACAAATCGTTTTTGAATCGACACCGATGACGCCCCAGCAGGTGATGACAAGTTTCCAGCTCGACGCCCTGCGGCAGGCCGCGCCGCCCACCGGCTTCACGCCGCTCTGGAGCACCACATGGCCGGCGTTGCAGGAAACCATGGATACATTGGGCGCGATCAGCGCGCAGACGGCGCAGGCGATACAGAACAGCATTCCCTCCCCCACGCCGCGGCTTGTGCCGACGGCGCTGTTTTTTCTTGCTGCACTCCGCAGCGGGGCGGTGGAAAGCTGGCTCGGCGAAGGCACGCTTCAATCGCTACGGCAGGCCGGAAAATCGACGCTCGCCGACCGGCTGACCGGCGATTTTGGCCGCATTTCGGCGCAGTCGAAAGAACCCCTGTCCGGCGAATGGCGCGCCATTTCGATGCCGATGATGCATGACGGCGAAATCGGCCAGATGCAATTTTATATCCGCCGCCAGCAACAGGATGACACGCCTGACGACAAAGACGATATGCGCGCCGCGCC
Source organism: Alphaproteobacteria bacterium (assembly GCA_029266795.1). Classification (GTDB taxonomy): domain Bacteria; phylum Pseudomonadota; class Alphaproteobacteria; order Micavibrionales; family UBA2020; genus JAPWJZ01. Next base: position 17,836 of record JAQSWE010000013.1, read on the forward strand.
GCCGACACGCTTTATCCTCAACCTGCACCTCTCGCGCATGGGCGATATGCAGCTCGACGGACTGCTCCGCAAGAAAACGTTCGACCTGATTTTGCGCAGCGCCGACGCGCTGCCGGAATCCATGCGCCGCGAATTGATGGGCAGCTTCGCCAAGGGGCTCGCGCAGGCGCAGATGGAAGGCGGCATCAGCTTCCAGACCCGCGCGCAGAAATGGGTGACGATTGATACACCGATGCAGGGAACGACAGCCTAGCGCCAACCGGCCTTCTTCGCCCAATTATCCATGTCCTTTCGCCGCTTCGCCATGTCCGCAGGCGGTTTGTCGCCTTCGGATTCTGCGCGGCTGCGCATTTCGGCGATGCGGTCCTTCAGCGGGTTCAGTCCCACTTTCGCGCGGCGCGCATCCACATTTGCTTCATCCTCTATCGCACCCGGCGACAGTTGCCCGTTTTCATCCCAGTCGAATTGCGTGCCGTAAAGCTGGGGTTTGCCTTCAAAGCGACGGATGCGGTCTTCCAGCATGGCGACCTGCGCGGGCGGCACTTGGCTAGCGTTGTATTTCAGCAGCCCCAGCACGCGCCGCTGGAAATCGGGCAGGCTGATCGCGTGCTGCGCGATCAGCCACGCGGCTTCGGCCCCTTCGGCGTCCGCAATACCCCCATGCGGCCAACCTCCTATATCGTCGATGATGGCTTCCAGAGCCCGCGCATTCTCGA
>JAQSWE010000208.1 GCA_029266795.1 Alphaproteobacteria bacterium
CGTCAAGGCGGGAAATCACCTGATATACCGTTTCGTTCTTGCCTGAGACTTCGTCCAACCGGTAAACAAAAAACTCTACCGCCTTCAGCATGTTCGCAAGCTTGGTGCGCGTTTCCTGCGCATAGCTGAGCGGGGTGCGCCGGAGCTCGACCACGACCCAGTATTCGGTTTCGAAATGGGCGCGCAAGCCTTTGGCAAAAGGGCCCAAGGCGTCGTAATCGGGGGGCGATGCGCGGTAATCGATATATATGTCGTTAACGAGGTGGCCGCGCACCCAAGGTTCTGCCGCCGGCGTCATGAGATTAAAAAGCGCTGAAAGTTGCAACGGTATCTTGTCCAGAGTGAATAGGGGCATAGATGCCTGTTGGTTCAGTCCGGTCGGTGCAATCGGTGACGGCTTAATTGCGAGTGGATCGGCAGTTATATCGCCTGCCCAGAATATGGCGGATGCGCTCTGGTCCTTACGAATAGCGGCGACATCATCGGGGCTGGTGATCAGGGTATAAGCAGTCATCGTGGCGGCTTGGGTTGCCGTGGCTTTCGGGTGAAGGTCCTGCCAAGCGTTGAAACCGATCACGAGGGCGAGAATGAACAATCCCGCCGCTATCAGCCTTTTGTCGGTTTTATGCCGCCACATCGTCGCCTCCAAAGCATTAATGCGTTACGATTATTGGCTATTTCGGGTTTGAATACAACCGCAAGGCCCCGAAACCTTTGCCTTTTTCGATAATATCGACTATATAAGACCCCGAAAGGTCTGGTTATCCTATGAGTATCGCATCACATGCTGGCAAATTCGCTGCTCCGCGTACTGACGCACGGGGGCGCATTCCGCTGATCGGGCTGAACCCCGAGGAGCTGAAAGAGGTATTGTCGATCCATAACCTTCCCGGTTTCCGCTCCAAGCAAATCTGGCACTGGCTGTACCATCGCGGCGTGCGTGATTTCGAAAGCATGGCCAATCTGCCCAAAGACCTGCGCGCGACCCTGACCGAAAAATACTCGATCGAGCGCCCCAAGCTGATCACCGAACAGAAGTCAGAAGACGGGACGATCAAATGGCTGCTTGGCATGTCGGACGGGCAACAGGTCGAGGCCGTTTTCATTCCTGAAGCCAAACGCGGCACACTTTGCGTTTCTTCTCAGGTCGGCTGCACGCTCACCTGCAAATTCTGCCATACCGGCACGCAGCCGCTGGTGCGCAACCTCGGCGCCAACGAAATCCTTCAGCAGATCATGTTCGCGCGCGACGCGCTCGACGAATGGCCGGCGAAGGATAAAAAAGACGAAGGTCGTGACCTGACCAATATCGTGATGATGGGCATGGGCGAACCACTCTATAACTATGACAACGTCGCAAAAGCGCTCAAGATATGCATGGATGAGGAGGGGCTTGGCATTTCCAAGCGCCGTATCACGCTGTCGACCTCGGGCGTCGTGCCGCAGATCGTGCAATGCGGGGAAGAGCTGAACGTCAACCTCGCCATCTCGCTCCATGCGCCGTCGAATGAATTGCGCTCCTCGATCATGCCGATCAATAACAAATATCCGCTGGAGGAATTGCTGGCGGCCTGCCGCGATTATCCCGGCCTCTCGGAAAACCGCCGGATTACATTTGAATATGTGATGTTGAAGGATGTGAACGACAGTGACGAGCAGGCGCATTCTTTGGCCAACCTGCTGCGCGCCATCCCCTGCAAGATTAACCTCATCCCCTTTAATTCCTGGCCCGGCAGCGGCTACGAATGCTCGTCCGGCAATCGCATCGACAGCTTTGCCAGAATATTGGAAGAGGCGGGCTATGACGCGCCTGTGCGACGTGCGCGCGGGGCTGATATCCTTGCCGCTTGCGGCCAGTTGAAATCGGAAAGCCAGCGTGTGCGCGTCACATCGCCGGTAAAAGCCGAAGAAGACACCAAAACGGCATAAACGGCCTGTTCACGCCCTTGGTTATTTCGCTATGATAGTGGCGGAATTATTCGCAAGGGATAACCTGCATGGTCGACCAGCCCGATCCCACCAAGGCTACGCCACCTGAAACTTCGAAGTCTGCGGCAAAACCAGCCGCACATGCTGCGTCCAAGAAAAAGGGCGCGGAGATCCTCATGGGCGGCGTGATCGTCGTCTTTGTTTTGGCCGGCCTTATGATGATCCCTGCCGTGCGCGGCGCGATCTTCGGCAGCAAGGGCGATGTCGATGCGCCCGCGCTTGCGGTTGCAGGAAAACCGGTTATAGACAAACCGCGCAGCGATACGCCGATGGGCGACAACACGCAGTTTTTTGGGAAGCGCAAAAGCTTCGTGATCGAAGAAAACAACGCGCAACGCACCCAATACTATTATCTTGTGAAGCCGGCGAAAGTGGAGCCCGGCGCAAAATATCCGCTCGTCATCTTTCTGCATGACGAAAAAGGCATGGCCGACGGCGCTGTGCAGCTGTTGAGCCAACGCGCGAAGCTGCCGCCGTTTTATCTTTTGATTCCGCAAGCGCCCGACAAGAAAACATGGGCGGTTCCCGACAAATTCACCGGGCAGGAATTCGGCAAGAGCAAGACCGCGCAACTGCAATGGTCGATCAAAAAATATCCTGAAAGCCGCCAGACGCTGAAAGACGTTCTCATACTTGTATCACGCCTTTTACCCACATTGCAGATTGATGACGAGCGTCTCTACGCCATGGGTTGCGGCGAAGGCGGTGTCGGCGTTTATGGCGCGCTTGCCAAGTATTCCGAATTTTTCGCAGCCGGGCTTGTCGCGAGCGGTATCTGGAATTTTACCGATGCATCCAAAATGCTGCGCACCCCCGTCATTATCTTTCATGGCACGAAAGACAAGCAGACGGATGTGATTGCCGCACAAGGCATGGCGCAGGTTTTGAAACAGCTGGGCGGTACGGTTTCTTATAATGAATTTTCCGACCTTGACCGTAACTGTGCCGATCCGCGCATTTATTCGGCCGGCGTTCTCAACTGGCTGTTCAGCCAGCGCCGCGTTGTGATCCGGCAGGCTCAGCCAGCGGATGACGATGGCATGCAACCCGCCGGATATTTGGGTGAAATGGCACCGCCTTCCCCCGTGCCGCCCGCGCCGCAGACGAAACCCTAAGCCCGCTGCTTTCGCTTAAACAGGGCCGGGCCGAATTCTACCATTAAAATGGCGAGAATAATCAGCGCACAGCCCGTTGCGCCCATCACCGTGAGCTTGTCATTCATTAACCAGATTCCGAAGATGGCGGCGAAAACGGATTCACCGCTCATGATCACGGCGGAATCCGACGCCGGGGTGTATTGCTGCGCGACGACTTGCAAGGTGTAGGCGATGCCGCCGGAAATAACCCCCGCATATAGAATTGCCCAGCCTGCCTGTTTGATTGTCGCCCAATCGGGCTGTTCGAGCATGAATGCTGCCGTGACGGCAATCAGCGCAATGCTGGCATATTGCAACAGGCAGACCCGAAAGGGTGCTGCCCATTTCTCCATGATGCGCCCGACGAGCGCGACTTGAAAGCCGAAGCCGACAGCACAAAGCAGCACCATGACATCGCCCGAATTCATATGCGCCATGTCGAGCCCGCCCGACAGCATGCCGATGCCGGCAACCGACATCAGAGCCGCTGGGAAAACCAGTCTCGACAGCGTTTGTTTATAGACGACTGCGCAGATGATGGCGGTGAATAACACATAAAGGCCCGTCAGAAATCCTGCATTGGTGACAGTGGTGCGCACCAGCCCCGCTTGCTGGAACAACACACCAGCCGCGAAGGCAAGGCAAAGCATGGCCAAATCGCGGTAAACTATTTTTCGGGGTGCCGGCCCGCGCTTGTGCTCGCGCAGCGCCAAAGGAAGAACGAGCAAGGCGGAAATGCCAAAACGCGCCGCAACGAAGGTATAGGCGCCGACATGATCCATCGCATCTTTTTGCGCAACAAAGGCCGCGCCCCAAATCAGCGCGACCATCAGCAGCACAAGATCGGCCTGAAGGCGGGTCATATCTTTATGGCTCGATAAATGTCTGTGTGCATTCGGGGAAGGCTTTTGCGACGACCTGCGCCTGACCGCCCGCAATCTGGCATTTCTCAACCATGCGGTTGGCCTCCTCGTCGTCAAAAAAGAAGTCACCCGCGACCGCCGGATTATAGGTAATAGTCAGCGTGCATATTTTTTTGAGTTCCGGAGTCACATCCTCCTTATGGTCCTCTTTCGCCATGCAGGCTTTAAAATCGGCGGGAAAGGTATAATCGGGATTATAGAAGGTGAATTTGCAGTCGCCTTCGAAAGGCGGCAGCACGTCTGGCATGCGGCTGCGCTTGCAGCGCAGTTCCGACATCCGCGTGAGGTCTTCGGAAGCCTGATATTTGCAGTCGAATTTTTTTAAGTATTCGTAATGCGGGTTATTGAAGCGGCAGGCGAGGTAATCCTTTGTCGCCTGCTCGTTCTTTTTGTCTTCCGGCACCAGATAGATGCATTTCTGTTCGGTGAGTGTGGTGTAGGGGGCGTCTTTCTTACACCCCGCATAGTTTTCGGGCTGCGCAAGCTTGTCGGTCGCGGTGGCGGGCAGGGCGCAGAACAGGAGGGCCGTCACCACGGTAAATTTCAAGAGATTAATCATGGAACCTCGACAGTTCGAATTCATGGCCGAAGGGATCGCGGAAGGCGATGGATTTCATGTGGGGGTCGTTCAGACCGTCGACCACCACTTGGGCCCCCAATGCGCGGGCGCGTTCAATATAGGCGGGCAGGGCGTCATCGGAAAACTCGAAAACAGGCACGCAGGAAGAACCGGTGACTACATCCCCCGGGTTTTGCAAAAAACCAAGGCGTATATTGCCGCAATTGATTTCCTTCCAAC
>JAQSWE010000209.1 GCA_029266795.1 Alphaproteobacteria bacterium
TTTTACCGCCTTGCCCAATGTTCTCGCGTCGGCATTATTCATAACCTCGAGCATGACTTCCGATGCCTCCTGCTCAAGCTGGTTGTCAAGGCAACTCTTGGCGATCGAGATTTTCAGGTCATTGGATAAGCCCTGAATATCCCTGCACGCCTCCACGGCCTCGTTCAGATGCTGAACCGCCAGGTCAGCGTTTCCCGTCGCTTCATGCACGATTGCAGACGAAAACGCGCGGCAAACGGGGGTCTTGACCGATGCACTCAATGATCGGCTCATATCACGTATGACTGCAGCCGCCTGCTCGGTGTCACCTTTCACGACCAGCGATTTGACTAGGCGGACGTGATCTTCCGGATCGCGAAACTCGGAATAGCGCGCCTTGCTCACCACCTGTTGAAAGGAATGCTCCGCCGTATCGGCATCGCCGGCTTCCATAGCCACTTCGCCGAGTTTTCGAAGACGTCTCACCGTGTGCGGCGAGATGGAAACTGCATTGCCCAAAACAGTCTTTGCCTCATGCAGCTTGCCGATGGCTTCCTGCGTCTTTGCCAGCCAGTCATACGCGTCGAGAAACCTGCTGCTCTCGCTGATCAGCGCGCCCAGCAATTCTTCCGCCTCCTGAAAGTGTTCTTGCATGAACAAGGTCTTTGCCAGCCCGAGCTTGGCCCAAGCCACTGCCTTGATCGAAATTATTTTTTCGTAGAGCGGCTGAGCCTGTTCTGGCCGACCGATCGTCACATAAAGTTCCGCTCGCAAGCGCATGAAATCGACCGCAAACTTGGCAGAGGCCGTCTCGCCGGTTTCGCATTCCTTGATTGCCCGGGCGAGATCGCCCTGATCCATCAGGTGATAAACAGGCATGAAAACCGCGCGACGCTCAAGTGCACGCACCACCCGCTCCGAAAGGGCATCCGCGGTAAATGGCTTGAGCAGATAGTCGGTCGGCGTCAGTTCGGCCGCGCTTACCACCCTTTGATAGCTGCGCTCTGCCGTGACCATGAAAAAGATAGTCGACAGGGGAATGATCTTGTGGTGACGCAGGTCTTCCAGAAATTGCTGCCCATCCTGCCCCTCCGCCAGATCGTACTCGCAGAGAATGAGATCGGAGACCTTGGTTCGAAGGGGGCGAATGGCGGTACTGGCGCTGACTGCGTGATCGACCTTGGTGATCCCGCACAGATTCAGCATGGTATGAATGCTGCCGCGCATGCCGGCCTGAGGCTCTACGATCAATGCAGCAAGGTTGTTGAACTCGTTCATGTGCCGACTTTGTTGTTGTCGTATCGACTGCAGACCTGCGCCCGCATGACACGCTCCCTGTCGGTATATTACGGCACGTTATGAGAAAAATGGATACCGCGTGCGTTCAATTCGTCCAGCAACGATGAATTGCCTAAGCGGTGTAGCTGCCTTCCGTCGAATGCCATAGCTCGTCGCTCGGCTCTTCGACTACCACCTGATTGCGCCCGCCGCGTTTGGCGAGATACATGGCGGTGTCGGTGCGGGAAAACAGATCAAGCACGGACTCTCCCGCAATGTATTGGGTCAGCCCTATTGATACGGTGACCATCCCACTCAACGCTCCCGACCATTCATGATGTTCTACCTGCTCGCGGATACGCTCGGCGGTATTCAAAGCGGCCAGCAATGAGGTTTCCGGCAACACGATCAAGAACTCTTCGCCTCCGTACCGGCCAAACACGTCGCTGCTGCGGATGCTGTTCGTCGCTACCTTTGCAAAAGTCCGCAGCACTTCATCACCCGCCAGATGGCCGACTTCGTCGTTGATCTTTTTGAAATGATCCAGATCGAGCACGGCAAGGCAAAGCGGCGTGCCATGTATATCAGCCAAGCGCTTCTGCTCTTCAAGCGCTGCCACGAGATAACGACGGTTATAACAGCCGGTCAGCGGGTCGCGTCTCGCATGCTCTTCGATGTCGCGGATTCGCAGTCCGGCCTTGTGGAGCGCGCCATGTAGGCGCTGGACCCGGGCGGTCAATATCACGTAGGCGGGCAAGGTCAGCAGCAAGACCAGCCAATGCAGCGCCTCGCTCCGCAGCAAGGAAATATCCGACCACTGCAGGTAATGCGCTCCGATTACAAGCGCATAGGCGATCAGGGTGGCTGCGCTCAGCACCACCATCCTTTTCTGCGCAAGGCGATACATGCCAAAAGCGATGGTGACAGAAGCAAACGGCGCAAAAATTACTCTTGTTTCGGGCGCTTGATAAAAAGTCCACAATAAAATCGCCAGGCTGCACACCACGATCGGGGCCGTCAGGCTTTTTTCCTGGGCTCGCTGATTCAATCCCGTCAGGAAGACAAAATAGAAAACCCCCATGGCGCCGCTCACCACGACCACAACCGCCTTGAAGGTGGTTTCGCTTACCAGCGCCTGCGAAAAGAAAATACCGACCGCGCCAATGTAAAGCAGGCCGAACAGGCAAATGGCGAGAATCCGGCGCATCCGCACTGCCTGCCTCGCTCTTTGCTGCGCGCGCACTTGCGGTGAATGGACAATGCGTACATTGCCGGGAGAAGGAGGAGTGGATTGAAATGCAAGTTGATCATCGCCGAGCAGCAAGCTCTCTTCGTCAAGTCCGGTGTCACCGTCCCTGGCCGTATCCATAGAGAGACTTATGGAAAAGCTGCTCATCTGCGAAGCCTGTTTCGAAAGGATTGTCAGAAACCGCCATATCCGTGCGGCTACCTTACGCAAAACTTACGCATTATCACGAAGATTACAAAGCAGAACAAGCGTATGGCGCAGATTTAACCTTTTAACTTGCGCAATATCTTGAGTTAATGACATTGAGACAGGCCTAGCGCGGTGCAACATGCCGTTTGCAAAGACTAACTACTTCAAAGACTAGTTAGTTCAATGACTAATTATTAAGTCCAGGACAGAAAAGTTTTAGGAAAAACGATGAAGTGAGCCCTATCCGGCAAATCTTGCAGCATGTATTGCCCCGAACTTTAAGGCAAAAAAGCCAATAGCTTTGCGGTTCCGAGTACCAGCAGAGATACGATCAACGTCGAGCCAAATGGAAGGCAAAACAAAAATCCGCGGACGCGAAAACGGATATCGCCGGGCGTGCGCCAGACGCCGAGTTTCTGCAGCTCGGGAATCAACGCAGGCAATACTACCAATGCCACAAAAATAACGATCACCCAGCGAATCATGTTTCAGACTTCATATAAAAGTTCACAATCTCTCGCTACGATCACAGGCTGAAAGTACGTCCGGCAAATGCACATCGCTGCCTAATACGATTACCTTGAACAACTCACCCATTTCCGCCGGCGACACCAGCTTCTGCATCGCGTTGGCTTGCGGCAGATAAGCCGGCTGGTTCTCGACCGGCGTACGCATCAGCAGGTCGCCAATGCCGGCCCGCAAAAGAAAGGCAGCTTGGCTTGCGTAAGCGAGCACATCCAATCCGGCATGAATGGCCGACCGAGCCACGGCCGTGAAATTCACGTGGGCCGTAATGTCTTGAAGTCCCGGCAGGTAAAACGGATCGTCATGCACATGATGCCGATAATGGCACATTAACGTGCCCATACTGCGCTGCGACAAATAATATTCAGCAGCTGGAAAACCGTAATCGACCAGAATTGCGGCGCCCCCCTGCCCCTCGTTGCCATATCCGGCTTTCAGCATGCGGGCAAGTGTTTCCACAAAAGCGTTGGTGGCAACATGGACTTCGGTGACATACCCTATGGGCAATTCTTCTGCGTGAGGAATTTCGGCAATAAGGGCAGAGGCCGCCGCCTGATCGGCAAATCCGAAGGGCTGGGCAGCGTCACCGGTCAGCCGGACACCGCGCTCCATCCACCCTTGTTCGCTCTTCGCAATCAATTGAACCGGCATGGCGTCCAGCACTTCATTCCCGATGACAACCCCGGAGAAAGATTCCGGCAACTCGTCGAGCCATACCACCTGCTTGAAGTCTTTCAGCTTTTCCTGTTGCCGTCCGCGCAATTCCCCGGAAAGGTCCACGATGTAATAATGGTCCAGCGGCACATCGGATGCGCGCAATTCGGTCAGGATATCGAACGCCAACTTGCCGGTGCCGGCGCCGAATTCCATGATCTGCACGGAACACTGCGACATGAAAGCGGCGGCAACATGCGCCAGCGTCTGCCCGAAAAGCGGCGTCATCTCCGGCGCGGTTGTAAAATCTCCGTCTTTGCCGATTTTGGCCGCGCCACCGCTGTAATAACCCAGTCCCGGGGTGTATAAAGCCAGTTCCATGTAGCGGGCAAATGAAATCCAGCCGGCATGCCGCCTTATTTCATCGGCAATATGTGCTTGCAGCGCGCGCGACGCATGCAGCGCATCTTGAGAAGCTTCGGGTAAATTCAATCGCATGGGCGATATTGTAAGCGCCGTTAAAACACGATGATGGAAAATTCCAGAAAGACCGCACTGGTCACCGGCGCCGCGAAACGGCTGGGCCGATCGATCGCGCTGGAGCTTGCCCGGCGCGGCTGGTCAGTGGCAGTGCACTACCACCATTCGGCCGAGGAAGCCGAAGCGACAGTCGCAGCAATACGCGCCATAGGGCAAAACGCGGCCGCTGTATCTTGCAATCTGGCGGATGAAACACAAGCAAGACGCCTGCTTGATCGCGCCGCGCAGGCACTAGGTATCACTCATGCTGAGATTTCCTGCGTCGTGAACAATGCGTCGCTTTTCGACTACGACGATGCCGCGAGCTTCTCTCACGAAAATCTTGACCGGCACATGCATGCCAATATCGCTGCTCCCATTCTGCTCATCAACGCCTTGCATGATGCTACTCCGGAAGGAATGC